>UREB01000006.1 GCA_900546685.1 uncultured Eubacteriales bacterium
GTCCCCTGGCCGGGCTTGGCTCGCCCACTGGGCACAAAACAAAAAAGACAGATCTGCTGCAATCTGTCTTTTTTGTCTCATGGTATATGTAAAACGGCTTGCGCCGCAGTCAGGGGGGCTTTCTCTCTATGGCTGTATCATACCGCGCCTTTGTGGCATGGGTTTGTCTTGCCTATGAACCTTCGTTACGGCGTTTTGGCGTTTGCCTCCGTCTCCGCCGCCGTCACGGTTTCGACGCTGCTCAGGCTGTCGTACTCGATGGCGCCTTCCATGGCCCCATCGCTGCGCAAAACCAGCCGCCCGCCGTTGTTGCCGCTGCTGCCCCATTGCCCAGCCGCCGCCTTTACCGCCACGCCAGAGCCGCCCTGCACCTGCGCGCTGTCCGTAATGCAGATGTACGCCTCCGTGTTGGTAACATACAGCGCCGCGCCCTGGGCCGCCGTCACCCGGCCGCCGGATACCCACAGCTCTGCCACGCCGCTGTCCGCCTGCGCCTGCTCTGCCTGCCCGGCGTCCGGCTGAAATACCAGCACGCCCATTTCACTGCCCTGGCTTTCCAGCGCCGTCTGCGTTAGGGAAAGGCTGTTTGCCCCCTCCAGCACTGCGCACACCGAGGCATAGGCCACCATCTCGCTGTCCTCCAGCGTCAGCGTGCCCCTGGAATACACGCAGGGCGCATACGCACCGCTGCTGCGCCCTTCTACGCCGCTGGCCTGGATGGTGCCGCTGCCCGTGCCCGCATACAGCATCGGGCTGTACGCCCCCTGGGTCTCAATCGCCAAGTTTTGCGCCAATATGCAGCCGTTTGCCGCGGCCATCACCCCGGCGGATGCTTCCTGCCGCGTGGTAATCGTGGTATCGGATACCACCACGCAGGCATTGTCTCCCACCGCGGCCAGTGCGGATGCGCCCTTGCCATCCGTCTCGATGGTGCAGTTTTCCAGTACCAGGTTGCCGCCGCTCTGCGCCACCAGCGCCGCATTGACCCCCTCTATCGCGGATGCGCTGTCCGCCGTGCCGCCCGTTTTGGTGATGGTGCAGTTTCTCAGCACCACGCTGCCGCCATTTTTCACGACGAGCACGCTTTGGTCCGCTTCATCGGCGCACAGCGTCTGCCCCTCCAGCGTCAGGCTATCGCCATCTACCACCGTAACAGCGCGCAGCACAGCGCTGTTCTCCGCCGTCGCTGCGGCCTGGGCCTGCGGCTCTTTCTTTGCCACCGCCCCACAGGAGGAAAGGGCGGCCGCCGCCACCGTACAAGCGCACAGCGCCGCCAGCTTGCTCCAAGCGCCTTTCGTCATCATGCCCTCTCCTCCTTTCCGTTTTGTATCATAGTTGTATCATACCGCTACATTGTGGCGAAAGATGGGCTTTTCTATGTGCTTGTTTTCCACTTTTTCGGCATTTCCCTGTGCATAGCGGGCTCTGTGTTCCACCTTCCAAATAATTTCGGAAATCTGCCCGGCCAAAGCCGCGCCGCCCTACAAAAAAAGCCGGCGTTTTCATCCGGCTTTGCCCAGCCTTACCATACCCCTGTTAAATCAAATGCCGGGGTATAGCGGCTGTCCGCGGCGCTGCGCGCCTGCCCGTAGCCCTCGAACCCCAGCCGAACCGCATAATCGCGCACGCTGTCTATTTCAAAATCCGTCACCCGGCGGTCGATCTCCTTGTAGGCCGCCGCGCGGTAGCAAGGCGTGTATTGGCTCATCAGGCTCAAAAGGATGTGCCTGGGAGGCGCCAGGCGGCTCAGCGCTTCCAGCACCGCCATCGAATCCTTGCGGCAGCCGGGCAGCAGCAGATGGCGCACCATCAGCCCCCTTTGCAAAACGCCGTTTGCCCCCCATTGCAAAGGCCCCGTCTGCCGGTACATCTCCTGGATGGCGGCCTGCGCCACGTCAAAATAATCCGCCGCCCCGCTGTATGCTTTGGAAAGCGCCGCGTCCTTGTATTTGAGATCCGGCAGATAAATTTCCACCAGCCCATCCATCATCCCCAGCACCTCCGGGCTGTCATAGCCGTTGGAATTGTACACCACCGGGATGCGCAGCCGGGGCTTGGCCCGCTCCAGCGCCCTGGCAATCTGCGGGGCAAAATGCGTCGGGCTTACTAGGTCCAGCGTTTGGGCGCCCTCATCCTGCAGGCGCAAAAAGATCTCTGCCAGCTGCGCCGTGCCGATCTCCTTGCCAAAGCCGCGCTGGCTGATCTCCGCATTCTGGCAAAACACGCAGTGCAGCGCGCAGCCGGAAAAAAACACCGCGCCTGCCCCGCGCTCTCCGCAAAGGCAGGGTTCCTCCCCGGTATGCAGCGCCGCCCGCGCCACACGAAGGCGCGCGCCCATGCCGCATTGGCCTCTGCCCGTTGTCCTGTTTGCCCCGCAGCGCCGGGGGCACAGCGTGCAGCCCGTTTTTTCCATGCCCATCCCTCCTGTTTTCTGCGCTCTATCATAGCACATTTGCGCGCAGTGCCGCCATACGGTATACTAAACACACGCAAAGGGGGCGTTTTTTTGTCCATTGACATTGAAAAACTCGTACACAGCCAACAGCGCTATTTTGCATCCGGCCGCACGCGGGACATTGCCTTTCGCAAGCAGGCGCTCTCTCGCCTGGAAAGCGCCGTTGTGCAGTATGAAGAGCGCATTCTCTCCGCGTTGAACGAAGACCTGCAAAAATCGCATTTTGAAGGATATATGACGGAAATCGGCATGGTCAAGGCCGAGCTTTCCTATGTCCAAAAGCGCTTGGTGCGGTGGAATAGGCCGCAGCGCGTAAAAACGCCGCTGGCCCAGTTTCCCGCCAAAAGCGTCATCCTGCGCGAACCCTACGGCTCCGTACTCATCATGGCGCCGTGGAACTATCCGTTCCAGCTTTGCTTAGAGCCGCTCATCGGCGCGCTGGCCGCGGGCAACTGCGCCGTCATCAAGCCCAGCGCCTATGCCCCGCATACCGCCCAGGTGCTCAAAAGCATGATAGAGGCCTGCTTCCCGCCGGAGTATGTGGCCGTCGTGCCGGGCGGCCGGTCGGAAAACCTGGCGCTTTTGGATCAGCCGTTTCAGTTTATCTTCTTTACCGGCGGCGCCACGGTGGGCCGGTTTGTCATGGAAAAAGCCGCCCGGCACTTAACCCCCGTCTGCCTGGAATTGGGCGGCAAAAGCCCCTGCATTGTGGACAGCACCGCCAATGTGCGCCTGGCCGCCAAGCGCATCGTTTTCGGCAAATGCCTAAACGCCGGGCAAACCTGCGTGGCGCCGGATTACGTGCTCGTAGACCGCGCCGTCAAAGACCAATTCTGCCGCGAGGCCCAGCGGTATATCGAGCAGTTTTATACCAAGGACCCGCTTTCCAACCCCGCCTACCCCCGCATCATCAACCAAAAGCATTTTGACCGCCTCGTCTCGCTGATGGAGGGCGGGCATGTGCTCTACGGCGGGCACAGCTGCGCCGCGCATCTTCAAATCGAGCCCACGCTGATAGATCAGGTCTCGCCCGATTCTCCGCTGATGGAGGAGGAAATCTTTGGCCCGCTGCTTCCTATTTTGACCTTTTCAGATAGAGCGCAGGCCATCGAGTTTGTCAACGCCCGCCCGCATCCCTTGGCGCTGTATCTATTTACTTCGGACAAGGCGTTTACCTCCCAGGTGCTGTCCTCCGTCTCCTTTGGCGGCGGCTGCGTCAACGATACCATCATCCACCTGGCCACCTCCCGCATGGGGTTTGGCGGCGTGGGCGCCTCCGGCATGGGCCAATACCATGGCCGCCGCAGCTTTGACGCCTTTACCCACGAAAAGAGCATCGTAAAAAAGGCCACCTGGCTGGATCTGCCCATCCGCTATCAGCCCGCCACCCGCCGGAAAATGCGGCTGATGCGTCGCTTTCTCAAATAACGCTTCCCATGAAAAAAGCCCCCTGCGGCGCGTTCAGGCCGCAGGGGGCTTTTGTGGGTTGCCCCTTTCCGTTTCATTCATAGTCGATGCGCTCGATTTTGAATACCACAGGCCGCGTTCCGTCCGAGCAGCAGGCGATCATGGTATTTTCCTCCTTCATCCACCCCTTCATAATAGAGCCCCCCTGTAATCCGGTATAGATATACCGGGCGATCGCGTCCCACGCTTCCGAGCAAAACGGCAGCTTTGGCCCGCCTGCCACTGTGTTTGCATCGCCGGCGGTCTTAATCAGCGTGTTGATCCCCATATGCCAAAAATCATCCCGCTGGTCATCACGCAAAAAAACAAATTCATCCCCCACATGGTAGCATGGGCAGGGGCCGGCGTTGGCATCGGCGCAATATTGCCGCTGCAGTTCCGGGTACAGCTTTTTATCCAATACAGTTACTTTCACTTTATGCTTCATTGTCTAGGCCTCCTACTGGGGAAATGGCAGTTTTCTTCCCCCGCTATGGAAACCGCACCACAATTTTTTTCTTACATCAATCGGCGCGAAAAAAAACCGCCATGGTTTCCCATGGCGGCAACAACGCCTTATTCAATGGCAATGAGGTTTTTCTGCGGCAGCTGCCTTTGCGGCGCTTTGGGCATCGAGATGCGCAAAATGCCATCCTCAAACTTGGCGGATAGATCCTCCGCCTTTACCTGATCGCCCACATAGAAGCTGCGGCTGCATTGGCCGGTGTACCGCTCCTGGCGGAGATAGCGGCCTTTTTCGTCCTGCTCGTTTTTGTCCAGGCTCTTGGCGGCCGCAATGGTCAGCGTGCCGTTCTCCAGCTGCACCTGCACGTCCTCTTTTTTAAAGCCCGGCAGGTCGATATCCAATTCATATGTGTTTTCCGTCTCGCGGACGTCGGTTTTCATGATGTTTTTGGCATGCCTGCCATACAACGGATTCCGCGCATCAAACGCAGACATCATTCTGAACGGTTCCTCAAACAATTCCTCGAATAAGTTTTCACCAAAAATGCTGGGCAACATACGTCATTCCTCCATTCGTTCCAATCACTCGTAGCCAGGAAGAAATCTTTCTCTAGTAGCGAGTGTACCCCGCGCGGCCCTTGGCCGGCGCTTTTTGGTTTTTTCCTCGGGAGCCTGGCCTCTTGGCCCCTCTCTCAAGGTTCAAGTATAGAATAGCACTTTTGTTAGCACTGTCAAGCCTTGAGTGCTAAAATTCACATTTAATCCATTTTTCTTCGTCGTTTTGCCATAATGCTGCGCAGTCCTCTGCCCATCCGCATGCTTCACAAGGCAAAGGCCAGGCTTTTCCGCGCTTTTTCGCCCCATAAAAAGAGCGCCGGCCTAGGCCGGCGCATGGTTTGTTCGCTGTTATTCCTCCACGCGAAAGCTGGATAAGATCGCCAGCGCTTCGCTCGTTTCCTGCTCTGTCATCTCCCCTTCCGGCGATTGGCAGACAAACGCCACATGCGCGCTGTACCAAAAGGAGAATTCCGTCTCGTTTACGCCGCGCACATCCTCCCGTGTGCCCTCATAGGAAGCCGGCACCACCGCATAGGATACCGAGCCGTCCACATCGGTAAACTCAGAGTCCGTGTTCATATCCAGCCGCCCGGTCGTTTTAAGCTTGGCCACCATAAACTCACCCAGGCTCTTATGATCCGTGCCCTGTACATAGCCCGGCACAAACTGCGAATCCGCCGCCTTTGTCACTTCCACACGCGTCATGGATACGCTGCTGCCGCCAAAGCTGTAATCCTTGGGATACGAATAAAAAGCGTAGATGATCTGCACGCCCCTGTCGTTTTCCAGCGTCACGCGCTCGGTCTGCGTATCCACCCTTTCCTCCGTAACGTGCCAGGTATCCGGGTAATCAAAGGTGAACACAGGATACGTCACCGCATTTTTCTCGCCAAACTGCGTGGCGTAATGATTGTTCAGCACGATTTCCTCCGGCGTGGGCTCCGGCGTCTGTGTGGGCGCGGCCGTTTCGGTTTGCGCGGGGGGCTCGGTTTGCTGCGGGGCCTGCCCGCCGCATGCGCTTAGCCCCAGCGCCATCAAAACGCACAGGCCCGCTGCCGCCAGCCTGCTTTTTCTGGATGCTTCCTTCGTCTGTTTCATTGTCTTTTCCTCCCCTAAAATGGTCGGCCGATATTGTATCACCTTCGCCCCGTTTGGTCAATTTCCTCCCGCATCAAAAAAGACCCGGTTTGGGTCTTTTTTGTCTTGGCTAATCGCGTTTTATTTTTTGGTACAGCACCACGCCGCCGCCCACGGCCGCCACACCCAGCACAGCCCACAGCACCCACATCGGCAGGCTACCGTCGCCCGTGCTTACGCCGCCCGGCGTCTGCGTTGCCGCGGGCGGGTTGGTCTGCGCCGGCGTTGTCTGCGGCGTGGCCGTAGGCGCCGCGCCCTCCTCTGCCAGCGTCAGCTGCACCGGCTTTTCGCTTTCCACCGCCACGCCATGGTAGCTCATCTTGGCGGTAAAGGTATAGGTGCTGGGCGTGCGCACCAAATAGGTGGCCTCGGCCGTCTGCGCATCCTCGCCCACCGCCGTCGGCGTGCCGATGGCCTGGCCGTTTACCATAAACTGGATCTCGGCGTCCGCCAGCGCACGATCCAGCGTGGCCGTCAGCGCAACGGTATCGCCCGCTTTCAGCGGCTCGTTTGCCTTGGCGGAAAGGCGCAGCGTTAAAGTATCCAGCTGCAAAGCGCCATCGCCCTCCAGCTTGCCCAAACAGCTAAGCTTATGCCCGTTTTCTATCAGTTGAGATCCTTGGGGCAGCGTCAGCGTTTGGTCCTTTTCAATGGTAAGATCGCCCGTCAGCTTCATCTGCCCATACACCGTGCCGGCCTGCCCGTTGAAAAAGAGGCCGGTCGGGTTCTGCGCTTTGGAGAATGTCTCGGCATTGCCTGCATCGCCATACCACACAACGCCGTTTATCGTCAGGCTGTCGGCGGCCGGCCAATTCATACCGCCCACCGTGCCCTTGGTGGTCAGCGTGCCGCCCAAAAGCTCGATCTTGCCCTCGGCAGTATCCGTCTCACTGTACATGCCGGACCCCATCGCATTGCCGTAGCCCGCCACCGCCGTGACCTGGCCGCCGGTGATGCGGATCGTGCCAAACGGGCCGCTGGCCCCTGCGCCGATGGCCGTGGAGGCACCGCCGTGCGCCTGGGCATACACCGTGCCGCCGGAAATTTCTATAAGCTCTGCGCCGGCTTTGTTCAGCCCGCCGCCGCCAATGGCCGCCGTGTTGCCATAGCCGTGCACCGTCACTTGGCCGCTGCAAATATAGATCGGCCCTGCCACAGCGCTGTATCCGCCGCCGATGGCTGCGCCGTCGCGGTTTGTTGCCTCGATCACGCCGCCCTCAATGCGGATGGTGCCGCTCTTGCCGGTGGAAACGCCGATACAGGCTCCGCCTTGGGTTTCGGCCGTCAGCTTGCCTTCGCCCTTTACCGTCAGCCGCGCGCCCTCCGGCACACGGATCGCGTCCGCAGCGCTCACCCCGTGGCTGGCGGTTGTCAATGTATTTTCCCCCGTCAGTGTCAGCGTTAGGTGCGCGCCGCTCTCAACGGCAATGGGCGGCATCTTGCCCGCGCCCTCTGCCATGTTTACGTTTTCCAGCGTCATGGCGATATCGCCACTCTGCACCGTGATGGTGTTGGTGGTCTGCCCGCCGCTCTGCTTTATGCGGTAAGCGCCGCTGTACGGCGTCTCCTGTCCGTTTTGCACATACTTTGTTTCTGTGATGGTGATGCTGCCCCCTGCCAGATCCAGCGTTTTTTCCTCCGCCGCCAGCGAGAAGGCCGGTACGCACCAGGCCAAAAATGCCATCGTCAATACCCAGCACATCGTTTTTCTCTTCATCATAAACCCATCCTGCCTTTATACAGTCGTTTGGTGTCGGTTCTGTTCTATTATGTCCATTATAATAAAATATGCGCGCCCGTCAACGATTTTCCCTCTTTTCCCGCCGCCAGATTGTGTTAAAATATGGGTTATGTATTGAAATTTACACCCAATAGGAAGTGAATATCCCTTGCAGTTTGCCAACCGAATGGATGCCTTTGGCGTCGGTATCTTCAGTCAGCTGGCCCAGATGCGCGCCCAGCGGGTTTCCCAGGGCCTGCCGGTGGTGGATCTCTCCGTCGGCGCGCCCAACATTGCCCCCGCCCCGCATATCATGCAGGCGCTCAGCCGTGAAGCGCTTGTGCCGGAAAACTATCTCTATGCCCTGGGCGATACCCAGGCACTCCGCGAGGCCGTAGCCGCCTGGTATCTGCGCCGCTACGGCGTAACGCTGGACCCTGCCTCCGAAATCGTCTCGCTTTTGGGTTCCCAGGAAGGGCTGGCGCATATCGCGCTTTCCATCGTAGACCCAGGCGACGTTGTCCTCGTGCCAGATCCCTGCTACCCCATCTTTGCCGATGGGCCGCGCCTGGCGGGCGCCTCTCTGTATCCTATGCCGCAGCGTGCGGAAAACGGGTATCTCATCGATCTGGACGAGATCCCCCCGTCCGTAGCCCAAAAGGCCAAGCTGATGGTGGTATCCTATCCCAACAACCCCACGGCGGTTTTGGCGCCGGATGGCTTTTATCATAAGCTTATCGCGTTTGCCGCCAAATACGATATCATCGTTTTGCACGATAACGCCTATTCGGAGTTGGTGTTTGACGGCGCTTCCTGCGGCAGCTTTTTGGCCTATCCCGGCGCCAAGGAGGTGGGGGTGGAGTTCAACTCCCTCTCCAAAACCTATGGGCTGGCCGGCGCGCGCTGCGGGTTTTGCGTGGGCTGCCGCGCCGTTGTCGAGCGCCTGTCTGTTTTGAAGAGCAACCTGGATTACGACATGTTTTTGCCAATCCAAAAGGCCGCCATCGCCGCCATCACCGGCGACCAAAGCTGCGTGGAAGCCACCCGCCAAGCGTACCAGCAGCGCCGCGATGTGCTGGTGGAAGGGCTCAACGCCCTAGGCTGGCCCGTGCAAAAGCCGCAAGCCACCATGTTTGTATGGGCCAAACTGCCGCACGGCTTTGCCGACGACCGAAAATTCGTACAGGATCTGCTCCGTGAAAGCGGCCTGCTCGTAACCCCCGGCAGCGCGTTCGGCGCTTTGGGCAAAGGGCATGTGCGCATGGCGCTTGTGCAGGAAAACGACGCTGTGCAGGGCGCGCTGGAAACGCTGCGCCAAAGCGGCTTTCTTTCCTCCGGCGAAGGCCGGTAACGCATTGCCCCCTCCGCTGCAAAAAAGGGCGGCGCATACCGCCGTCCTTTTCCTATTGCTTATGCCGCCCGTCAAGCTCAGGGCCGCCCTGCGGGGCGGCTTTTTTGCTGTGCCTCGGCCGCCTTTTTCCCTCGCCCTCCGCCTGCTCATAAAACGTGCTTTGCTGCTTGATAGCATGCTTCAAGCAGCAAAGCACGCGCAGATCCTGCTCAGATTTAGCCGGCGAAAGGATGTCTATGGCCTGCAGCGCCCCATTCAGCAGCTTGGCATACATACTTTCAAACACGTTTGTTTGCATAACGCAGCCCCTCCTCGGATAGGCTAATCCGTATGTCCGATGTTTACATTATATAATGCAATAATCTATATGTAAACATCAGCTATCCGTTATCATCATTTTAATGATGAAAGGAAGAAAGCATGCTGCGTTTGAATGTGCTGCCCTTGCTGCGGGCGCAGGGGAAAACCAAATATTGGCTGTATAAGCAGCTGGGTATGAGCTACCAAAACTTTAATAGGATGGTCAACAACCAAACCAAATCCATTCGATACGAGGTCATCGAGACGCTCTGCCAGGTTCTGGAGTGTACGCCAAACGATTTGTTTATTTCGGATTAGCCGCCTAGTAGGCGGCGCCGCGTCCGGCCTTTTTTCGGATTCAGGGCAGGGATTCTGCCCCGGGGAAATCCTTCGGCTATGCCCCCTCTTCCCCATTTCGCCTAGCAGGCGGCGCCGGGTCCGGCCTTTTTCTATCCTTTGCAGGCTGTTCTGCCCCGAAAAGGGGCTTTTGTTTTTTCAAGCCCCGCCTGCCTTTCTGTTTACTTCGGTTTTATTTGGTTTCGGCGTTTCTGCACATCCTTTCTTCCCTGTTTGTATCCAGATTCCCTTCTTGTTACTTATTTCACAATTTTCTGGACTTTTCCCTTTCCCCGCTGTACAATACCTCTGTTCTATTACTTTTTTAATCTTGTAAGAAAGGGGGAAAGGAGCATGTTTAATCCCAACGACTTTTTCCTGTTTGCGCTGGTCTCCGTTGTCATTCTATTTATATTGGCTCAATCGGTCTATTTTCTCATCAAGGCCTGGCGCAGGGCAAAAGAGCTTGGCTTTACCGCGGCGGTGTTGAAAAAGACTGCCGTTTCCAGTGCTACCTTTACCATCGCGCCCGCGATTTCCATTCTGCTGGGCGTTATCACGTTGTCCAACTTTTTAGGCTTGCCGCTGCCCTGGCTGCGGCTCAGCGTCATCGGCGCGCTCACCTATGAGCTCCCGGCTGCTACCTCGGCGGCCAGCGCGCTCGGGGTTTCCATCGCCACAACGGTCACAGACCCTACGGTGTATTCCGCCATCGCTTGGGTGATGACGCTGGGAATCATCCCCGGCCTTATCCTGGTGCCGCTGTTTATGAAAAAGATCCAGCGCGGCATCGTCAACCTAAAAACCAAGGATGAAAAATGGGGCGAAATTTTTATGACCGCCCTGTTCCTAGGCATGATCTCTGCATTCTTGGGCATGATCTTTGCAGACATCAATACCGGCATCGCAGGGTGGATCCCCATCTTCGTCATGCTGATTTCCGCGGCGCTGATGTGCATTTGCGGCCTATTGGTCAAAAAATGCGGCTGGCGCTGGCTTCAGGATTTTGCCCTGCCCATCTGTATGCTGGCGTCGATGGCGCTGTCCATCCCGTTGACCTTTGCGCTCGTGTAAAGGAGGTTTTTCATTTATGAAACAAAAACGATCGTATATGCAATCCATTCATACTGCCGGGCGCATCTGGATGCTGACCGCGTTTGCGCTGCTCATTCTGGTGCCCACCATCATCTGTATCCATTATAAATCCTGGCCCGGCTTTGGCCCGGTCTTCCAGGGGCTGTTGGGGGTAGCGCCCATCTTTTGGACGGTGGGCACCATCGAGGTGTTTACCTACACGCCGATGCTGGGCGCGGGCGGCTCATACCTCGGCTTTGTTACCGGCAATCTGACCAACCTAAAAGTGCCCTGCGCGCTCAACGCCATGCAGTCTGCCGGCGTGGAGCCCGGTACGGAGGAGGGCGAGGTCTTATCCACCATCGCCATTGCGGTCAGCTCTATTGTCACCACCGTAATCATCATCCTGGGTGTATTTATGCTCAATACCCTGCGCCCCATTTTGGAAAGCCCCATGCTGGCGCCGGCGTTTGCCAACATTCTGCCCGCGCTGTTTGGCGGCCTGGCGGTGGTGTATGTATCCAAGGATTGGAAAATAGCCCTGGCGCCGCTGCTCTTCATGGTGGTGCTGTTTCTCTGCGTACCCAGCCTGGCCGATTCTGTCGGTGTGCTGGTGCCGGTGGGTTCTTTATTGGCCATCGGCGTGGCGCGCATCCTGTATAAAAAAGGCTTGCTGTAATCTGGAAAGGAAGCGATGATTTTATGTGGTGGCTTATCATACTATTGGCCGCGCTGCTGTTGCTGCTAGGGGTCATATTGGTGCGCACCCTGCGCTTTACCCCGCCGGCAGAGCGCATCCCGGAGGCGCAGCCCGTCTCGGTGGATGGAAAAAAAGCAACCGAACACCTGGCAGCCATGATCCGCTGCCAAACGGTGTCCTCCCGCGATAAATCCCAGGAGGACGGCGCAGAGTTTGAAAAGTTCCGGCAGCTGCTGCCAAAGCTCTATCCACGCATCCATGAAACGTGCGAATGTGAGCACATCGGGCGCCATGGCCTTCTGTTCCGCTGGCCGGGCCGGCAGGAAGGCGCGCCCACCGTTTTGATGGCGCATTATGACGTTGTGGCCCCCGGCGATCTTTCCGCCTGGGAAAAGCCGCCGTTTGACGGTGTGGTCGAGGGCGGTTATCTTTGGGGCCGCGGCACGCTGGATACCAAAGGCACGCTGTGCGGCATTTTAGAGGCGGCGGAAACGCTGATAAACGAAGGCTTTGCCCCGCAGCATGATATTTACTTTTCCTTTGCCGGCGATGAGGAGATCATGGGCGACGGCGCGCCGCAGATCGTCGATGTGCTGGAAGCCCGTCACATCCGCCCCGCGCTGGTCGTGGATGAGGGCGGCGCTGTGGTAGAGCATGTGTTTCCCGGGGTGGATAAGCCCTGCGCGCTCATCGGCATCGGCGAAAAGGGCCAGCTGGAGGCGGAGTTTTCCCTACACAGCCAGGGCGGCCATGCCTCCAGCCCGCCGCCGCATACGCCGGTAGGCGTGCTGGCGCAGGCGGTTACGGCGGTGGAGGGCCGTCCCTTCCCCATGAAGCTCACTCCGCCGGCAGCAGAGATGTTCGATACGCTCGGCCGCCACAGCACGTTTGTCTACCGCATGATCTTTGCCAACCTCTGGCTGTTTCGCCCGGTGCTGGATGCCCTCTGCAAAAAGCAGGGCGGCGAAATGAACGCCCTGATGCGCACCACCTGCGCGTTTACCATGATGGAGGGCAGCCGCCAATCCAACGTCATCCCGCCCCAGGCCAAGGTAGGCGCCAATCTGCGCCTCATCGGCGGCGATACGATGGAGTCTGCGCTGCGCTATCTGCGCGCTACCGTGCGCAATCCGGACATCGATATCACGGCCGTGCAGGGGATGAATCCCTCTCCCTATTCCGATACCAAGGGAGAAGGGTGGCAGCGGCTTAAGACCGCTATCGGCCAATCCTGGCCGGAGGCCATCGTTTCTCCCTATCTAATGATCGCATGCAGCGATTCGCGGCATTTCTGCCGCATCTCGGACGCCGTTATGCGGTTTTCCGCCATGGCGCTGTCCGGGGAAGAGCGCGCGCTGATCCATGGCAACAACGAGCGCATCCCCGTGCAAAAGATCGCAGATACCGTTGCGTTCTACATGCGCCTGATCCGCCTTTCCTAACCGCCCAGTGGGCGGCGACTTTTCCGGCCCATCCCTTGCGCTTGGCGTATTGTTTGCCCCGGGGATGGGCTGTTGCTTTTTGCCCCGCTCCCCCTTCCGCCCAGTGGGCGGCGACTTTTCCGGCCCATCCCTTGCGCTTGGCGTATTGCCTACCCCGGGGATGGGCTGTTGCTTTTTACACCGCTCCCCCTTCCGCCCAGTGGGCGAGGGCTTTTCCGGCCCATCCCTTGCGCTTGGCGTATTGTTTGCCCCGGGGATGGGCTGTTGCTTTTTGCCCCGCTCCCCCTTCCGCCCAGTGGGCGGCGACTTTTCCGGCCCATCCCTTGCGCTTGGCGTATTGCCTGCCCCGGGGATGGGCTGTTGCTTTACATCCGGCCCTGTCCTCTACGCGCAGCAAGCTACTCTGTCGCAGGATGGGGCCGGTTTTTCTTTTGGATGGCCCCTTTCGGGCCCTAGCCTGGGTGCCTTCGCCCTATTGCCCGGGCATTTGTCCTATATGCTTGACATCGTGCCAAAGGCCTGCTAGAATACAACTACTAAATTAGTAAATCAGTAAATTACTAGGGGGATCTAAGATGGAAATTCCCACTACTTTAAAGCATAAGCCCGTCATCGTTGCCGAGGATTATGCGCATATCGACGGGCGCACTGCCTACCATACCGACGCCCAAGGGCTGTCCCTGGGCCTAGCACAGTGGAACGACCGTGGCCGCGTCGATATCTCCGCCAAGGTCTGGCGGCACACGGGGGAAAAATGGTCGCGCCAAAGCGAGGAGCTGCCGCTGCACCGCGTGCTGGATCTTGCGATTCTTGTGTGCCGGGCCGCGCAGCATTTCCGCGAAGCCTACCGCTATCCCAAGCTCTATGATCCAACCGCGCCCACCATCGACCGTATCGGCCTTCAGGGGGACGCCATGACGGTGGAAGTCTGTACCACCAACCCCAAGATCGATGAGGACATCCAGCTCTTTGCCCAGGCGCTCTCGCAGGATGACGAGCTTTTGGGCGAACGCTTCCGCACCCTGGCCCGCGTGCTGGAGGAAATGGGCTATTGAGCGCACTTCTTCGAGGTCCTGGGGGCAAAGCGCGCTCAATAGCCCATTTCCTCACACGCGACAGCGGGTGCCTACAGCCGCTTTTGTCCCTCATCCGTCGGCAAAGCCACCGCACCCTGGTGCTTTGGGCGCTGGAAGTGTGCCGGCCGCCCTTGGCGCTGCTTGCCCGCCGATGGCCGGGGGAACAGCGCCCCGTCCAGGCCGTGCAGGCTGCGCGCCTTTGGGCGCAGGGGCGCATCAAAATGCCGGCTGCCCGGCGCGCCATTCTGGCCGCCCATGCTGCCGCCAAGGAGACCGCTGACCCCGTATCCATTGCCCTGTGCCATGCTATCGGCCAGGCATGCGGCACTGTGCATGTGGAAACGCACGCCATCGGCCTAGCGATGTACGAATTGACCGCGCTGGTACGCCTCGGCTTGGAAGGCAGCGCTGCGTTGCCCGCTGCTTCCTCCCTGCCCTGCGAACCGCTTTGCCATGAGGAAATCACGCTGCCCCTCTCCCGCCGGCTGGAAACCTATGCCCGCCGCCTTTTGTATTGGGAGCAAGCCGTAAATGCCCACCCCGGCCCCTGGGCCCCTTTTCTGCTCAAAGACGGGCCGAACCGCGAACAGCAGCGGTATGAAAAACAGCAACATCTCAAGGAGGCCCCGCCATGGTAATCCTGCTTACCGGCGCCACACATACCGGCAAAACCGTCTTGGCCCAGCGCCTGATGGAGCGCCTTGCCATTCCCTATTGCTCATTGGACCATCTGAAAATGGGGCTGATTCGCAGCGGCTATACCGCGTTGACCCCCTATCAGGACGATGCGCTCACCGATTTGCTCTGGCCCATTGCGCGCGAAATGGCCAATACCGTGGTGGAAAACCGGCAAAGCCTGATTTTGGAGGGCGGCTACATTCCGCTTTCCTACGCAGAGGAGTTTGCCCCGGCGTATCTGCCGCACATTCGCTTTCTCTGCCTTGTTATGTCCGAGCGCTATCTGCGCTGCCATTATGCCGACGTGCTGCGCCACGCCAACGACATCGAGCACCGCATAGGCGATAGCGGCTGTACACTCGCTTCCCTCATCGAGGAAAATGCCAGGGTTCTTGCAGGCTGCCGCGCGCACGGCTGCCCTTATCATCTGATAGACAGCGGCTACGATCTCAACGCGCTGTGCGCCCTGTTTGTCTAGCGCCGCTTTCCCGCGCCAACAAAAAAAGCATCCCCCAAAGGATGCTTTTTGTGTTTTCGGCCGATCTCATTCAAAAAACCTGCCGCGGAAAAAGTTTTCCCGCCCTGTTTTTTGGGCTGTCATCCGAAAGATGACGTTGCCGTCCGGGCAAACGATCTCCTTGGTGTACCGGCCGCTGCCGCCGATGTTTTGCAAATCTCCGCCGCTGCGCACCGCCTCCATCACGGGAAACATCACCATCATCGCCTTGGCGCAAATGCCCTGCCCTTCCGCGTTGACCGGGCAGCCGTAGGTGCAGGTGTAGACGTCGCCCACCTCCTCGCCGTTTCGGCATACGCGCTCCGGGCCGCTGCCGCGCAGGTAGCCTATGACCTCGATGGTCCACCGGTATTCTTCGTCGTACCACTTTTTCATCGCCGCTTCTCCCCACAGCCGGCCTGCCAGGCCTTGGCCACAGCCGCCGCCACCCGCTCTGTAACGCGGGGGTCAAACACGCTGGGGATGATGTTTTCTTCGCACAGCTCGTCCGCCGGGATCACCGCGGCAATGGCCTCGGCCGCCGCCACCTTCATCTCATAGTTGATGTCCCTCGCCCTGACGGACAGCGCGCCCTTGAATACCCCCGGGAACGCCAGCAGGTTGTTGATCTGGTTGGGAAAATCCGACCGGCCGGTGCCCATCACGCGCACGCCCGCCGCCTTGGCCTCGTCATACGCGATCTCCGGCGTGGGGTTGGCCATGGCAAACACGATGGGGTCCTTGGCCATGGTACGGATCATCTCCGCCGTCAGCACCCCGGGCACCGATACGCCGACAAACACATCCGCCCCGCGCAGCGCATCCGCCAGCGTGCCGCGCATGCCCGTCAGGTTCGTCACTTGGCACAGCTCCTTTTTATGGTCGCGTATGCCCGCGCCGCGCTCTGCATACAAAATGCCGTTTTCGTCTACGGCGATGATATCCTTTACGCCCGCCGCCAGCATCATCCGAATGATGGCCGTGCCCGCCGCGCCCGGGCCGTTTAATACCACGCGGATGTCGCCCATCTTCTTGCCTACCACCTTGAGCGCATTCATCAGCGCCGCCGTCACCACAATGCCGGTGCCGTGCTGGTCGTCATGGAATACAGGGATATCCAGCATCTCCTCCAGCCGGCGTTCAATTTCAAAGCACCGCGGCGAAGAGATATCCTCCAAATTGATGCCGCCGAACGCAGGCGCAATGCGCCGCACCGTCTCTATGATTTCCTCTGGTTCCTTGGTATCCAGGCAGATCGGCACCGCGTCCACCCCGCCAAAGCGCTTGAACAGCGCCGCCTTGCCCTCCATCACAGGCAGCGCCGCCTTGGGCCCGATATCGCCCAGGCCCAGCACCGCCGTGCCGTCCGTCACCACCGCCACCATGTGCCCTTTTGTGGTATAGCGGTATACTTCCTCCTCGTTGGCCGCAATTTTGCGGCAGGGCTCCGCCACGCCCGGTGTATACGCTACGGATAGGTCGTCCCGCGTATCAAGCGGTGCCGGGCATTCCACCCGCAGCTTGCCCTTGTATTGTTCATGCACCTTCAGCGCTTCTTGGTTGTAATCCATCTTTGCCTTCCTCCCGGTTGCTTGCGTTTGGTTCATTATACCACCGCCGGCCCGCTTTACAATGCGCCGATTTTTTTCATCAGCGTCACACAGTCGCGAAACCCCTGCAAATACACCGCCTCATTGTCCATGGCGCCCAGCTGGTTGGTCATCGCCTCCAGCTCCAGCATCATGCGCCCGTTTTCACCCAGCAGCTCTTTGATGCGGAAAAAAAGCGCCTCCATCTGGGCCCGCAACGCCCGGTAGTCTTCCTTGTGCCTGTTTTCCAGCGCCAGCTCATACTGCGAGGCTGCAAACGCCTGCTCCAGATTGCGTTCAAACACGGTCTTTTCCTTTGCTTGCATGTTGTTTTCCCCCTCAACTCTTATGCTTTGCGCCGGGCGGCTGCATGAAAAAACGCTGCATCGTGGTTTGCAGCGTATCCTGCGTGGGCCGCAGCTGCCGCCGCCCCGCACCGTTGTCAGCCGCGGCGGCGATAGAGCTCCTTATCCCCTTCCTTCTGCCAGCCGGAAAGCGGCAGATGCTCCGCCAAAAATTCCAATACCTCCCTGCGGTAGGCCAGCTGAAACAAACCGGGCGCCACCGTCTGCCCAATGCGCTGCTTGTAGATCTCTATTTCTGGCAGATCCTCCGTCAGCAAAAACACCACCCGATGCGGCAGGCCGCCTGCATTGGGCCCGGGCGCATAGCTGCCCGCGCCGCGCACTTCCTCCCAGCGCACCAGGCGTTTGTATTTGCCGCTGCGCATAAACCCTTCCTCCATAAAGGCAAAGCGCACCAGCGATTTTCGAAAAGCAAACCAAACGCCTAGGCACAGCGCCGCGCCCACCGCTGCGCTTGCGCCCCATTGCCCCGTCTCGGCGGCGGAGCCGGCCGCCAGCATCAGCGCCAACACAAAGCAGCACGCCGCATACGCCGCGTTCATAGGAAACGCCCATACCCGCAGACTCTTTTTTGGTTTCCCTGCCATCCTGCCGTTCCTTTCTAATCGTCCAGCTCCTCCGGCCGGCCCACTGTATCCACACGCAGCCAGTCGCTATCCGGCCGGCATACCAGCCGCGCATCCAAATACGCCTGCGGCAGGGTCAGGATGGTCTGCCCCTGGTAGTTGCCGCTTTCCATCCGCTGTACCACCAGCGCCACATCCGCGCGGTTGTCCTCATTTAAGCACAGCGGCAGCAGCAGCGACATGGTGTTGCCCCGCGGATAAAACATCGGGATGGCGGTCTTGTAGTTCCAGTTTACTCGCTTTACCGCCAGCTCGATGGCGTCCTTGATGCGGTTGCGGATGCGGTTGAATAGCGTCTGGTTCTCCTCAATGCACGCCACTAGCTCTCCCATCAGCTGCCGCTTGGCATACGGATTGTCCGTCCGCTCGATGCGGTTCGCCAGCGCCATGGCCTCGCGGCTGTCGTAGCACTGCGTACGGATAAACGCCAAGGGCAGCCGCTTTAAGTTGTCTATGATGATGTGCTGATAATCCACAATGGGCGTCAGCGTCGTCTCGTACAAAACATCCTTCAGGTTTTCAAAATAGGTGGCGGCCTGGGGCAGCGGGTTAAATTTTTCCGTCAGCTTTTTGCCCAGCCCGCGCTCGCCCGCCCGGCAAAAGCCGGCCAGCTGCCAAGGGCTGCTGCCCCCCTGGTTTCTGTCAAAGCAGGCGTAGATATCGTCATAGGAAGGGGTCACCAAGCCGGTATTAAACGCGGCAAAATCCTCCTCCTTGGTCATCACTACCTTGCCCTGCCTTTGCAATCGGTAAAACGTATAGCACAGATAGCTGTGCAAAAGCTGCTTATCCTTGCTGGGCACGCCGCTATCCGTTAAAAAATCCCAGTTTTCCGGCAGCGCCATATCGGCCAGGGTTTCCAGCGTTTCGCTCCAAACGCCCATATACGCAAACGCCTCCAGCGCCTTGCCGGGCTGCACGCGCCGCACCCGCTGCATTTCGCCGCCCTCGGCCGGGTTTTCACGAAAATCCACAAAAAACCAGGGCTGCGAAGCGCCCGGCCGCAGGTTCTTTTCAAAAAACGCATAGATGGGCTTACCCGTCTCGGCAAATACCATGCCGGTATCAAACCAGGCCGCCTCCGCCGTTTCGGTGGGCAGCACCTCGTCAAACCGCCTTGTTAGGTATTCCATCGGGTTCACCTGTGTGCCGCACAGCGCGCCCAGCGTATTGATCTTGGGCATTGCCAGGTACGCAAAATCAAACAGCTTGGGGCCCTTATGCCCATTTAGGGCGGCTTGCTCGGCCTGCCTATGCACCTCGGCGCGCGGCCGTTCGGCGGGGTTGTCTCTAAAATCCACAAAAAACCAGGGCTGCAAAGCGCCCGGCCGCAAATTGCGCTCAAAATACGCATAGATCGGCCGCCCTACGCTGCGAAAGGTCAGCCCGGTATCAAACCAAGCCGCGTTTTCCGTCTGCGTGGGGAGGATATGCTCAAACCGCTCCACCAGATACTCCATCGGTACGATGCGCGCGCCGCTCAGTGTGCTCAGCGCGTTCACCTTGGGCATCGCC
The DNA here is from genome assembly GCA_900546685.1 of uncultured Eubacteriales bacterium. Classification (GTDB taxonomy): domain Bacteria; phylum Bacillota; class Clostridia; order Christensenellales; family QAND01; genus UMGS1975. The sequence continues at coordinate 19,330 of UREB01000006.1, forward strand.
AGGTATGCAAAGCCAAACAGCCTAGGCCCCTTGTGCCCGTCCTCAGGCGGCGTGGCCGGCTTCTGCTCGGTGGGCGCCTGCGCCGGTCTGCCCCGATCCGGCTTATGCTTAGGCGGGGTATTTGCGGCCTTTGGCAAATGCACCAGCGTGGCCGCCGCCGCGCCCGGCACCGGATAGGTATCCTCCGGCACAAAGCCCTCCATCGCCTCCATAAACAGCTTTAATTTGCCATACCCCATCGCCTTGTAATCCACCTGGCAGGCGCGCAGAAAATTGCCTACGTCCGCCATCAGCACCGTTTGCTGCCCGGCAAAATGCTGCAAAATACCCTGCCGCGCCTTGGAAAGGGCCGCCTCGTCGTGGGCAGTTCTTTGGCCCTGCGCCTTTTCCTCCCTTTTTTCCGGCAAAAATACCACCGTATACGGCGGGCTGTCCGGATCTGCAAAGCGATCCTCCAGCGTAAACGATTCCAAGGCCAGCATCAAGTCCCGCAGCTTTTTATAGCCCAGCTCCTTATAGTCGATGTGTTCCTTTCTCAGAAAATTTCCCACGTCCGCCATAAAAACCTCTTTATGGCCTGCGAAATTTTCACAAATCCTTTCCGTCAATGCTTTTTTGTTCAGTGTCTGCACTGTTAACCTTCCTCTTTTCCTAAATTCTCCCGGCCTGGCAAAGCATACCCCAGCGGGCCGCGCTTTGCAATGCCTTTCCCCCTTTTTCGCGGCTGTCCGCCTCGCTTCTACGGCATTTCGACGTCCACGCACGCCCGGCCTGTCACCCAGCTTTTCGCCGTCTGCTGGATATCCAAATGCAGGGGATGCTGCTGATAACGCCGTACCGCCTCCATCGAATCAAATTCTGCGATCAGCGCCAGGTCATACGGCCCCCCGTTTACATTGGGCAGCAGCCGCAGCCTATGCAGCCCCTCAATCCGCCCGGGCAATGCGGCAAACCGCCGCTGCAAATACGCCAGCTTTTCCGCCGCGCCCTCCGCCTTGGCCTGCTCTGTAAACTGCCAGAGCAGGATATGCTCTATCATCTTCCTCGCTCCTTTCCCTGTTTCTTAGATTATACCACCTGCCGCCCCGCCTTGCAGGAAAGTTCGGCCCGGTGGTATACTTTTTCTGTCATTCTATCGTAGGAGGCCTTTGTATGGCATCTCAACGCTTTTCTTTCAAATACGGGAAAGAGCAGCTTTCCCTTTCCATTGAACACGCGCGCAGCATCCGTGTGCTGGAGGGCGCGCCCCTGCCCCCGCTTGGCGATCTGCCCCAGGCCTTCTTGCACGGCATCACGGACGGGGCCATTGGCGCCCCGCTGAAAGATCGGCTCTGTCCGCAGGACAAAATCACCATCGTCATCAGCGATATCACCCGCTTTTGGATGCGGCAGGATAAAATCGTGGCCCTTCTCACCTCCTATCTGACGGATACGCTCGGCATCCCCCGCGAAAATATCGCCATCCTCGTGGCGCTCGGCACCCACCGGCCCATGACGGAGGAAGAGCTGAAAACCCTCGTCACGCCGGAGGTCTACGCCCGCTTTGCCGTTTCCAATCATAATTGCATGGCGGACGATCTCGTTTTTGTCGGCACCACCGCCCGCGGTACGGAGGTTAGGGTAAACCCGCTGTGCGCGGGCCGCAAGGTCATCGTCATCAGCGGCACCGTACACCACCTGATGAGCGGCTTTGGCGGCGGCCGCAAGAGCATCCTGCCCGGCGTTTCCGCCAAGAGCACCATCGTGCAGAACCATCTGCACTGCCTGCATGAAACCGAGCCGCGCTCGGCCGATACCATCGGCATGGCCAAATTGCAGCACAACCCCGTGCACGAAGATATGGCAGAGGCTGCCTCGTTTGTCGATCCTGTCTTTGGCATCAGCATCGTTTCCAATGCCGAAGGGCAGCACTGCGCCCTATGCTGCGGCGATTTTGCCGCCGCGTGGGAACAAAGCTGCCGCCAGGTGCACAAAGCATTTGGCCTGCCCATCGACCATCTGGCCGATGTGGTCGTCGTTTCCTGCGGCGGCTATCCCAAGGATCTAAACCTCTACCAGGCCGTCAAATCGCTTTTGAACGCCGCCCAGGCCCTAAGGCCGGGGGGCACCATGGTCTTTTTGGCCCAGTGCCCGGAAGGCGGCGGCGCGCCGGACTTTTTCGATTGGATCCATTCGCTGGATGCTGGTACGCTGGACCGCGATCTTCGCGCCGCGTTTACCATTGCGGGCTATATCTTCTATGCATCCGTAGAGAAAATCGACCGCTGCCAGGTCAAGATGCTGTCCGATATCGACCCTTCCATCGCCAGCCGTATGCACCTGCAGGCCTTTTCCTCTCTGGACGCTTTGCTGCAAACGGTGGATTTTTCAGGTAAGGACGTTTACGTCATGCCGTTCGGCGGCTTTACCGTGCCCTATCTAAAAGGCAGCGTGTAAAATTTTTTTCGCCCCCCTCTTGACAAACCTCCCCCGCTGTGGTTTCATATTGCTAAACCGTTGACGTGGAGATAAAACAGGACACGCGCTTTTAGAGAGCCGGGGATGGTGGAAGCCTGGCAGTAAGCGGCCTGGCAAATGGACCACCGAGGGCGCGGGGAACGGGGCTTTGCTCCAAGTATGCCGCGACGCGTCGCCAGCGTTACCCGGCGGGGAGTGTGTCGGCACTCCGGCAAAGTGGGCGCGTTTTGCGCCAAACAAGGTGGCACCGCAGAGCATCACGCATCTGTCCTTGTATGGGATGGGTGCTTTTTTTATTGCCGCCGCCCGCTTGTCATCATCGTCCGACGAAAATATTTAGTTGGAAGGAAGACTTCACATGAAAAAAATCACCAAAACCCTCACCCTGTTGGCCCTTTCCCTCTGCCTCATGCTAAGCCTTATAGGCTGCGGCGGCGCGCCCGCGGACGGCGCTGTGGATGAAAAGCTTACCGTCGGCGTCGTACAGCTCATCGACAACGGCGCGTTTGAGGATATGCGCGAAGGCTTTATCGCCCGCCTGCAAGAGCTGGGCTATACCGAGGACAAATGCGAGATCTATTATAAAAATGCCCAGGGCGACGCTGCCAACCTCAACGCCATCTGCCAAGAGATGGTGGATAAGGACGTAGACCTCATCGCCGCCATCGCCACCCCGGCTGCCCAGGCCGCCGTCAATCTGCAAAGCGATATTCCGGTGGTGTTTATCTCCGTTTCCAACCCCACCGGCGCCGGCATCATCACCGATATGGCCCATCCGGACAAAAACGCCACCGGCACCTCCAACGCCATCCCGGTGTCTGAAATGTTCAAGCTGGCGGATCGGCTGACCCCCGGCTGCCAGACCTACGGCCTGTTGTATACCACCGGCGAAATCAACGCCGTGACCACCATCAACGACGCCAAAGCGTATATGGACGCCAACGGCATCAAATATGTGGAAAAGGTCGTCTCCAATTCCTCCGAGGTGCAGCAGGCCGCCCAGTCTCTGGTGGGCAGCGTAGACGCCATCTTCTGCCCCAACGACAGCGTGGTGCAGGCCGCCATGCCGCAGATCGCCCAGATCGCCCGCGAGGCAAAAATCCCAGTCTACGGCTCGTCGGCCGTGATGGTCAATTCCGGCGCGTTTGCCACCATCTCCATCAGCGATACCGAGATCGGCGCCATCAGCGCCGATATGGCGGATCAAATCCTAAAGGGCACGCCGGTATCCGAGGTGCCCGCCAAGGTTGTGGATGTGTTTACCACCGTCATCAACCAAAACACGGCGGATGCCATCGGCGCTTCCCTGTCCGACGATGTCAAGGCCAACGCGGTCTTGGTAGAGGACAGCGCGCAGTAATCGTTTGCTTCGCACCCCTATCATTCTCTGTTGAAAGGATTTTCCCATGGCTTCGTTATTCTCCCCCACGCTGATGCTGGGCTCGTTGCAGCTCGGCCTGATCTATGGCCTTTTGGCGCTCGGCGTATTCATCAGCTTTCGCATCCTAAACATCCCTGACCTGACCGCGGATGGCAGCTTCACGCTGGGCCTGGCCGTCTCCGCCGTATGCTCGGTGGCCGGGCACCCGCTCCTGGGGCTGGTGCTCGCCGTGCTGGCCGGGTGCCTGGCGGGCGCGGTCACCGGGTTTTTACAGACCAAGGTGGGCGTTCATCCCATCCTATCCGGCATTTTGACGATGAGCGGCCTGTATTCCATCAACCTGTTTGTGATGAATGCCAGCAGCAATATTTCGCTCATCACCGCCAAGACGCTGTTCAACGGCGCGCTCTTCCGGCTCCTTGGCAAGGATGCCACCTCTACGCTTGTCCCCGCGCTCATCGTAGCGCTGGCGGTGGGGCTGCTGTTCTGGTTTTTCAAAACGCATTTGGGCCTGTGCATCCGCGCCACCGGCGATAATGAAGCGATGGTACGCGCCTCCTCCATCAATGTGGATGGAATTAAAATGTTGGCGCTGGCCCTTTCCAACGGCTGTGTGGCGCTTTCCGGCGCGGTGCTGGCGCAATACCAGGGCTATGCGGATATCAATACCGGCATCGGCATCGTGGTCGTAGGCCTGGCCAGCGTCATCATCGGCGAAGTGCTCTTTGGCCGCCGCTCGCTGTCCTTCGGCCTTTTCTCCGCCGTGCTGGGCGCTATCGTCTACCGCTTTATCATCGCCATCGTGCTGAAAATCGGCATCTTCCCCGCGTTTGCGCTCAAGCTGGTCTCCTCCATAGTCGTGGCGCTGGCGCTCAGCGTGCCCGCCGTCAAACATGCGATCCGGCTGCGCCGCCGCAAAAAACAGGGCCGAAAGGAGGCCGCCTCATGCTGACGATTTCCCATGTATCCAAAACCTTTGCCCCCGGCACCGCCAACGAGCATTTGGCGCTGGACGATATCAGCCTGCACCTGGCGCCCGGCGAATTTGTCACCGTCATCGGCTCCAACGGCGCCGGCAAATCCACCCTGATGAACGCCGTCTCCGGCTCGTTTATCGTGGACAAAGGGCGCATCACGCTCGGCGGCCAAGACATTACCTTTGTCAAAGAGCACAAGCGCGCCCGCATCGTCGGCCGCCTGTTTCAAGACCCCATGAAGGGCACAGCGCCCCATATGACCCTCGAGGAAAACCTGGCCCTGGCCTATTCCCGCGGCAAACGCCGCCGGTTCCGTCGCGCCGTCAACGCCAAGGATACCGCCGTGTTCCGCGAAGCGCTCGCCCGCTTTGGCATGGGGCTGGAGGACCGTATGAAAACCAAGGTCGGCCTGCTCTCCGGCGGCCAGCGGCAGGCCGTTACGCTTTTGATGTGTACCATCGTGCCGCCCCGCGTGCTGCTATTGGATGAGCATACCGCCGCACTGGACCCCGCCGCCGCGGAAAAGGTTTTGGCCATCACCCGCGAAATCGTATCCCGCGAAAAGCTGACCACGCTGATGATTACGCACAATATCCAGTCCGCCCTTTCAGATCGGAAGAGCACACGTCTGAACTCCA
>UREB01000007.1 GCA_900546685.1 uncultured Eubacteriales bacterium
GAAATCATATGGGGGGATTTCTTGCAGATAGATTATTATATTGGAATAACTGTGAGCCAGAAAATATTAGCGATTATGGATTGCTTGATGATTTCATAATACCTATACAGGATGTCGAACAAATTGATCCCGAGAATTTGCCCGAGGATAATCCTTGGTATATTCCCGAGCCAAAGACTGTAATCATAGAAGCAGAACACTGTAGTAAAGAAGAAGTTATCAATAGTGTTATTCATGCCCCTGATTTAAACTGGGAAAATTGGATTATAATAAATAATTCTGACAGTCAATATAGAATAAATAGTGATACTTTGCTAGCATTAAGTAACTATTCTTGCTTTTACGGTTCTGCAGGTATTGAAACTTGTATCTTTATCAGCTCAATAGTGATTGACAGCAATGATATTGATGCATTTATTGATAAATTGAGTAGCGATAAAGATTTATCTAAAAGAGTATCTAATCCGGTGGATTGGCATGGTGGCATTATTTCTTCCTGTTATATAACCCCAAAAGAAGTCTGTTGGTTCCCTTGGAAAAAAAGATACAATAGTAGCAAGGTCGAAGATTTTCCTGATCTTGATATACAGTCAGCCGTCGATGAATGTTGTTACAATTTTCCTGAATATGGAGATGTATATTATGATATTCCGTCTGCAGCCATTAGAAGACTCCTTCACATTGTAGACTCTAATGGATATATCTTTTTTGATGACAATAAAGAAATCAAAGCACATTATTCTATTTCGGGTGAAAAATGGAGAACAGCTCAAAATTATCTACTTGTTGATAGAGATGAAATGTTAGATGCTCTACAGAACTGCAACAAATCATTGATATGGATTATGCGAGAATATCGAAGAGAAGATGGAAAAGCCAGTGAAAAATATGGAAAGTTCTATGCAGAAAAAGACAGTAGTTACATAGGATTTTTCAAAAACGAAGAATTTGTTGTCAAACAAATTAACAACGAAACCTCACATTCCCCAATACCCTAACCCAATAATCTTGCACTTATAACATAAAAATGGCACTGGATATTTCTTGTGCCATTTTATATCTACTCAAAACATTAAATTTTTATCGATTATTTCTTTTACACGCTCTTGTATGTTTTTCATCCTCTGCACCCACTCCATTTGGTTGGTGGCTTTCAGCTGTTCGGTCAAGCTCTCCTGCTCGGCGTATTGTTTTACCAGCTGAAGAAAAAGAGATTGCGCTTCTTCCTCCACATCGGCGAGGTGAGAGTGGAGTTTGCCGAAAGTGAGCAGGTTCAGTACATGATTTTGTGGTGCTGCTTGAGATATTGTCTGCGGCATTGCGCCCGCACGCGCCGGTAGGTTCAAACATTGTTTTCGCCATAATAGAAAACCTCCTTTGATACGCTCATTGTACCAAAGGAGGTTTCGTTTTACGAATATGCGATTTATTAATCTATCTATTTACCATATCCTCATAACTCACCAGCTTCACATTCCCCATCTCTTTTGCCCGGTCAATGCAGCCTTTGGTAAAGCCGGTTTTGGCAAAGAGATAGTAGTGGACATTTTGATAGGGGAACAGCTCGCTGCGCTTTATGAGGGTTTCCAAAATGCCGAGGTCGACTTTCTCATTCGTCCATTTACACTCCCCGAAAAGGGCGGTGTTTTTGTCCTGTTCGGCAAGAATATCAATTTCCACCTGACGCTTTTCCTTTGGGTCGTTGCCCCACCAGCGGCCGAGAGAGGAAAACTCCACCGGGCATTCGCCGTTCAGCAGCAGCTTCCAGAGATACTGCTTGCAGATTTCCTCAAACACCTTGCCCATATAATCGGACAGATGCGGCTCGATGCGCTTGTAGGCCAAGTCGGCAGCGCCACGGGCGATGATCGAATTGTTCTCCGGCACAAATCGATACCAAAAGCGGAACATATTGTCCGCAATCGAATAGACCGCTTTTCGGGACGCTTTTTCACCATAGGGCGTCTCTTTTTCGATAATGCCGAGGGAGATCAGGTTTTTCATATAGGCGGAGCAAATGTTTGTGCTTTCGCCGACCTTGCCGGAAATCTCCGACATACGGGAAGCGCCGGTGGCAATCGCTGTGATGATGGCATTGTAGAGCGCCGGTTCCCGCACCTCCTGCTTGAGCAGGTTTTCCGGCTCTTCAAACAGGGCGGAGTTGGGATTCAGAAATGTGTTTTTGATATTGTCCTCAATGCTCAGCTTATCGCTCATCTGAAGCAGATACTGGGGCGTACCGCCGACGATGCCATACACATAGGCTTTCTCTTCATCGGTGAAATTTTTGAAATAACGGCAAGTCTCCCCGAAGTCAAAGGGGAGAATTTTCATCTGCGCCGTCCGCCTGCCGTAAAGCGGTGCTTTGTAGGCAAGGACATGGTCTTCCATATAGGACATCGACGAGCCGCATAAGATCAGCATCAGTTTAGAAGTGTCCTTGTACTGGTCAATCAAAAGCTGAATGGTGGAAGCAAGGCTTTTCGACGAACGGGCGACATAGGGGTATTCGTCGATGGCAAGAATAATCCGTTCCTTTTCGGACAGCTTGAACACATACTCCAAAGCCGCCTGAAAGGACAGAAAAGAGGTTTCGGTATCCATTCCGGTGTGGAAGCTTAAAATGCTCTTGCTGAAATTTTCAAGATTCTGCTTGGCGTTGCTCTCGACGCCCATAAAATAGATGGCGTTTTTATCGTCAATAAACTGGCTGATCAGCGCCGTTTTGCCAACACGGCGGCGACCGTAGATTACAACAAATTCAAACTTGTCCGATGTGTATAACTTGTTCAGCGCCGCAAGTTCACGCTCTCTGCCGATAAACATGACGGTGTCCTCCCATCTGCCATAAATTCACTGAGTATAGTATACCACAAAATTAAAATTAGTCAAGTATGATTCGGTAAATCACACTTGACTAATTTCTTTCCCACTTTTTCTGTTGCTACACAAAAATCAAGTAGGCACAAACACTTTCTGCTGCACGGCTGCGGATATTGTTCATTTTTTGCACCCATTCCGTTGGATTTTCCGCTTTCATCTGTTCGGTCAAGCCCTCCTGCTCGGCGTATTCCTTGATCAGCCGAAGAAAGAGGGATTGCGCTTCTTCCTCCACATCAGTGAGATGGGAGTGGATCTTGCCGGAAGTGAGCAGATTGCAGTACAGGATTTTGTGGTGCTGCTTTAAGTACCGAAGACGGCGCTGTCCCCACACGCCTATGGGGCGTTCTTCTTCGGTGGGTAATGTAAGATCAGGCAGGCGATAATCGCCCTGCATGGTGTATGTGCCGCCCATTTGTTCAAATATTGTTTTAGCCATAATAGATAACCTCCTTTGCTACGCTCATTGTACCAAAGGAGGCTTCGTTTTACGAATGTGCGATTTTCAAAATGGCAGTTTAGCCCTCCAAGATACTTGCCCGTTCTTCAATCAGGCTTGCAAGGCGTTCCTGCAAGGACTCCGGCAACAGGGAGTTTTGGCACATGGCGAGGAACTTCTCTTTTTTCACCATAAGCATGGCAATCATTTTCTCGGCAGAGCCTCGTGTCATGCCGCATTTCTCTGCAAATACCAGAAAATCCTTCCTGCGGATATGTGTCTTTTTGCCGTTCATGGCAAGGGCGAACTGCTCCTTGTCCTCCGGCATGATAACATTGACCGGTAGCAGGTCGTAGGCGGGAGAAAGCACGTATTTCCCGCTTCCTTCTTCGGTTTCAATGAGGGAGAAGTTCTTCAGGTGCATATCCGAATTGCCCACAAGGAATGAAAACACCAAGCGCAGATAGAGCTCGGTTATATCGAGCCCTTTGCGGGAGGAATACCGCTCGATGATTTTTGCACAGCGCTCATAAGAGCCCTTATACTTATCCTGCGTCAGACGCAGATCAAGCTGACAGAAATCCTCCATCGCCAGCATCTGCATACTGTTTTTCGTAAATATGCGGTCCACTCTTTTTGTGATGTATGCCAGACTGTCTTTTTCCATGATGAGCGCATGAGGTACGGTGGAAATCCCTGCGGTGTCCGCCATGCACATCACAAGCTGCTCCGCCTGCGGCAGCGCTTCAAATTCCGGAACCTGCGGCTTCAGAATATAACCCGTAGGATAATTTACCAGCGTGAGCCTTGGAGTGTTTCCTTCGGAAAACAGATGCAAGGACAATTTTTTCTGAACACCGGGAACGGTATAGCCTTTGTTGGTGCTTTCGGCGGCAAGGGCTTCAAATGCGGCTTCATCAATGGCGATTTCGGGGAGCTCGGCTGTGCCGAAAAACCGCTTGATACAGCTTTTGTGCCAGCCGGAATCCGTGTTTTCAGTGCGAAGCGGTTTCCCGCAGCATAAACAATTCATATACGCTCCTCCATGATGCTGACATTGCCGATTCCGTCCTTGCAAGCCACCAACAGTAATCCGAACCTGTCTTTGATGTCTATTTTCCAGTTCCGGCTCACAACGCCGAGCAGCCATCCTTCTGGGATCAGTCCGTCAAAGAACGGGAACAGCGTTTTGGATGTATATGTTTTTTCAGAAAGCGGCAAAGTAAGGGATACGGGGCTTGCATCCTTCCGGCTTAAATACTGCTCGTCATAGGAGAAGGAATACCCTTCGTCCGTTTCGCAAAGCGTTCCGGAAAAAACGTTTCGAATATAAACATAGGCTGTTCGGAATGCGTCCATTATTTATCATCCTTTCTGCCGGGGACGGCTTCCATGTCAAACATGGCAAGAGCGGCATTGACCTTATCCATCCGGACCGTTTCTTTTCCCTGCTCCAGCTCTCGGATAAAGCGAAGCCCCAGTCCACTGCGTGCGGCAAACTCCTCCTGTGTCAGTCCGGCGGCTCTTCGGTTTTCTTTGATAAATGCGGCAATTTTATTCATGGTACGATAGCCTCCTTTGCACAAACCCATGTATATTTTACACCCTAACGGGTATAAAGTCAAGTTGCCTTCCATAATATTATACCCGATAAGGTGTGATTCTATGCGCTTAAAGGTCAAATACACCCTATCGGGTATAAAACGAGCCTCCAACGGCACGCTCCGACGGAAGGAGGCTCATTTTAGATTAATCTTTCAGGTAGCTTTCAAACGGTGCGTCGTCGCTGCAAAAGGTATCAAAAATCATTTTTGCGCCGAGGCGGAAGCCGACGATGAAGGAATCGAGGCCGGTTTCGCCCATCAGCTCCCCGTAGGCATTGCCGAAGTCGAGAAACAGCGCCTTGTCTTCACCCTGCAATCGCGCGGTCAGCTTTTCCTCCAGCTCGTTTATGTCTTTTGAAACCTTAAGAGTATGACTGCCCTTTCGGTATCCTCTGGCCTGTGGATCAACATTTCCGTAGTACAGCTCTTCCAGAAAATTTGTCATTACTCCGCACCTCCTTCGCTGTTTGCCGTGTGCAGGTTGCGGATTTTCCGCCAGCTTGAAAAGCCTTGCAGGGTGCGGATGTGCCACGGCGATTTGCGGGTGACGGTGCGAAAGTAGGTAGAGCAGAAGAACTCCACCAAATAGACCTTCGGAATGTGGTTGACGTTGTTTTTCCGGAAAGACTTGATGTGTCCCTGATTGCACCAGTTGTTGATTGAAGTTTTTCCGTATCCGGTGATTTTGGAAACCGCCTGTGTAGTCAGCACGTCGGGATAGTCGGAGAGCAGCTCGATATAATACAGACGCAAATGCTCCCGCACGATTGGGGGAACCTGTTCCTCCATCTGGACAGTATAATCGCCCTTGTACCAGCCCGCCGGAGCGGAGTAGCTTTCGGGGAACACCTTGCGGTTTTCCAGATAGGCAATGACATCCGCCTTTTTGATTTTGTAGCAGCGAGTTTTCCTGCCCGTGTACTCGCAGGGGATTTTCCCACTTTGGAGCAGGTACAGGGCAGTGGATTTGCTGATATGGCAAATGCGATACAGCTGATCCTTCGTGATCACATCGGGAACAGCGTCCCAATTGATTGCGTTTTCTTTCATGACAATACACCTCAAAATCTTGATGATCTTTGTCGGCATTCGAACTGTCCGTGTATTGCCTTTTCATTTTTGTTCTTTCCGTTCTTTCCGCAGTTCTTTCCAAAAGCGAAAAAATTGCTGATTGGAACCGATGAGCGATTCCTCAGTATTTACGGGCGATTTTTTCAAAAAGCCCAGATTTCATGCGGGTTTGCGGGCGTATAAAGCTGACTGAAACTGACAGGAGAAACCATGTAAGTAACAGACGGCGATAAAACTCGAAATGCGTTTGCCGGATTCCCGGCACGTGGGTTCGAATCCCACCTTCTCCGCCACGTCGGAGCAAGCTCTGTATCGCTTGCTCCGATTTTTGTATGAAAATCGGGGCGCACTCATGCCGCTGCTCCTCCTCTTTCGCAAAAAGCCGCGCTCGGCTCTCCTGTCGTTTGTAAACGCCCTCACAACGCCTCGCAGTCTCTACCAACTTTCTACAAGCTGTGAGGGTTCGAGCCCCATTTCCGAAAAGCCAAAAAATTCTTTTCATGTGTCTTTCACAAAAAGTCCAGTAGCTATGTGGTTTTGCTGGGCTTGTCTTTATTTTCATGGCCGGACAACAGATACTAAAACCAAATAAACCTCATAAATATCAGTATATGTCTGTACCTCCGTGTCCCTTATTTGTAAAAAGACACACCACATTCCTTTCTTTGGAGATATCCCGTGTTATACTCGATTTAAAAGAGGCTTCTTTCGACAGGAAAGCTGTATTGATCTACGACAGCCAAACAGAAAACAAAGCGCAGTTGGCCAATGTCATTCGTTCCATATTTGAAATCCCGTCTTGTGAGCTTGGTTTTGTCAGCTCCTGAACGGATAAGGGGCTTCCCGCCAAATCATACAACGGCAATGCCTGGTGCATCGAAATAAAAGAATCTTTTATTTATTCCCTGTGGGTTTGGTGGCAGCCAGGACTACTACCAATAGCTTTACCAACAAGCACCGCGTTCATATAATAAAAAAGGACGCCCGAGGCGTCCTTTTTTGTTTCATTTGAGGAACCCTTGGATAATCTTTTCTTCCGCCTGCTCATCTGTCAGGCCCAAGGTCTTAAGTTTTAAGATCTGTTCTCCTGCGATCTTCCCGATGGCCGCTTCATGAATCAGTGCTGCATCCACATGCGAAGCATACAATGCCGGCGTTGCGTTGACCGTCGCCTGATCCGCCAAAATCGCGTCGCATTCCGAATGCCCACTGCATCGGTTTTCTCCATGGATGATGGAGATAAAATCCTGCTTAGATCTTCCTCGCGCCACAGAACGCGAGCTTACGTCTGCCCGGCAGTCCTCTCCCTTCATCCATACCTCAAATTCCGTCTTTGCCGTCTCTTCGCCATCTGTCATAATGCGTTCCCGCACCACGATCTTGGCCCTGTCAGCCAGCGTCGCTGTGGTTTTTCTTGTCGTGGTATCCACGCCACGGATCTGAACGGTATCCATTTCCAGCACCGCATCCTCAGCCAGCGTTGCATCTGTTACCGGGTCGATGCGCCGCAGTCCGCCATTCCCTGTACCAATGTGCTTTTCTTGGTACAGTACCTTTGCGCCCTTTTCCAGGAAAAATCTATGAATCCCGTTATGCCGAGCCTCCTCTTCCCCCTCTGTATGAACGCCGCAGCCAGCTACAATGGTAACATCTGCATTTTCTCCAACAAAAAAGTCGTTGTAAACCAAATCATCTACGCCGCTGTGTGTAACACAGGCAGGAATATACACCGTTTCGTCCTTTGTATTGGCGTCAATATAGATTTCCAGGCCCGGCGCATCCTTTTTGGATTGTATTCTGATATGTTCTGTGGAATGCCTGGCCGCGCACTGCCCATCCTCTCGGATGTTAAATGCGCCTCGGAATTCACCCTTATAATTTGAAACTGAGCGCAACAGCATTTCCGTAATTTTGTTCATAACGCACGGGCCTCCTTCCCAAGCGGGCAAACATCCGCCTTTTCGTCGCCAAACAGCTTGGGCAAAATCTCCTCGCGCGGGCCATGCTCACGCACACGCCCATCATCGATGACAACGATTTCATCCGCAATGGACAAAATACGTTCTTGGTGCGAAATGATAATGAGCGTACCTTTTCCCTGCTTTTGCAAATGCTGGAAAGTTTCTACCAGTCTGCTAAAGCTCCATAGGTCGATGCCCGCTTCCGGCTCATCAAACAAAAACAGCTTTGCGTCGCGCGCCAGCACAGAGGCAATCTCTATGCGTTTGATTTCCCCTCCGGAAAGGCTTGCATTGAGCTCTCTATCGACATATTCATTGGCGCAAAGCCCCACCTTGCCCAATAAATCGCACACCATTTCCTCGTCTAAGGCATGTCCCACGGAAAGCTCCAGCAGATCGCGTACCGTTAATCCTTTGAAACGAACAGGCTGTTGAAACGCATAGGCAATGCCCTTTTGCGCTCTCAGGGTTACATCCATTTGTGTGATGTCTTCCCCGTCAAACACGATACGGCCAGAGGTCAAGGTTTCCACACCGGCAATCAGTTTTGCCAGCGTGGTCTTCCCTCCTCCGTTTGGGCCGGTTACCACGATGAGTTTCCGGTCTTCCAATTGTAAATTTATGTCTTTGATGATCGCGCTGCCGCCCGGCAAATCCCAGGCAACATGCTCCAATCTGAGCATACCGCTCCCTTCCTTCTATTTCGGCATATCGCCTTATTTCAATGTCTCTACCTTGAGTGCACGCATTGCATTGAGTATCGCGATAACAGCCACGCCTACATCGGCAAATACCGCTTCCCACATATTTGCAACCCCAAAAGCGCCCATGATCAGGAACAATCCCTTGATGGCCAGCGCAAACACAATATTTTGCTTTACAATGCCCAATGTCTTTTTCGCAATGCGTATGGCAGTTGCAATTTTAGAGGGCTGGTCGTCCATCAGCACAACATCTGCCGCTTCAATGGCAGCGTCCGAACCCATCGCACCCATGGCAATACCAAGATCCGCACGGCTGAGCACAGGCGCATCATTGATGCCATCCCCTACAAAAGCCAGCTTTCCGTTTCCTTGGCGATGATTCAACAGCTGCTCGACCTTCTCCACTTTGTCCGCAGGCAGCAGCTGCGTGTATACCTCGTCCAGGCCCAGTTCCTTGGCTACGCTTTCGCCTACGGCTTTTGCATCACCCGTAAGCATGACCGTTTTTTCAACGCCCTCTGCTTTTAGCTGCCGAATGGCCTTGGCCGCATCCTGCTTAATTTCGTCAGATATGACAATATGCCCAGCATATACGCCGTCTATGGCCACATGCACTGTCGTGCCAACCCTATGACAGGGATGCCATGGAACACCGATATCCTCCATCAGCTTATCATTGCCTGCGCAGACCCGTTTGCCGTCAATTGTCGCCTGTACGCCACGGCCGGAGATTTCCTCCACCTGCGATACGCGTAAAGCGTCTATCTCCTTGGCATAAGCTTCTTTAAGCGAACGGGAAATCGGATGATCCGAATAGCTTTCCGCATACGCCGCCATTTCCAACAGCTCTGCTTCAGAACACTGCTCCGGATGGATGGCTGTTACATTGAAAACGCCCTTTGTCAGCGTGCCCGTTTTATCAAACACGACAGTCTGCGTTTTTGCCAGCACTTCCAGGTAGTTTCCACCTTTTACTAGGATACCACACTTTGAGGCTCCTCCGATACCTCCAAAAAAGCTCAAAGGCACAGAAATTACCAAAGCACATGGGCAGGAAATGACCAGGAAGATCAAAGCGCGCTGAATCCACATCGTCCATCCGCCCACAATCAACGGCGGTACCAGCCCCAATAGTACAGCGCCAATGACAACGCACGGCGTGTAGTAGCGGGCAAATTTCGTAATAAAGTTTTCCGCTTTTGCCTTTTTGGCGCTGGCGTTTTCCACCAAATCTAAAATCTTTGCCACCGTGGATTCGCCAAATTCCTTTGTAACCCTTACGCGCAACAATCCACTCTGGTTGATACAGCCGCTGATTACATCGTCGCCCGGGTCCACATCCCTAGGTAAGGATTCCCCTGTCAGCGCTGCGGTATCCACGGTAGACTTTCCTTCCAGCACAATGCCGTCCAGCGGGATACGTTCTCCCGCTTTAATCACAATGGTCTGCCCAATGGAAACCTCCTCCGGGTCCACCTCCACAAGCTTACCATTCTGCTCTATATTGGCATAATCTGGGCGTATATCCATCAGCTTGGCAATGGATTGGCGGGAACGGCCCACCGCGTATCCCTGGAACCATTCGCCAACCTGATAAAACAGCATCACGGCCACAGCCTCCGGAAATTCTCCTGTGCCAAAGGCGCCCACAGTAGCCAGCGCCATCAGAAAGTTTTCATCAAAAACCTGCCCATGGGCAATGTTTCGTATGGCTTTCCACAAAACGTCCCAGCCAATGACCAAATAGGGCACTATAAAGGCTGCGATTCTTTCAACTCCGTCCAGCGGCATCAAAACGACCGCTAAAAACAATACAGCGCTTATAAAAATGCGTACCAGCATCTTTTTTTGCTTTTTCGTCATGGTTTTCTCTCCTGCATCTCTCAAGGGGAAAAAGCCGGGCGGAAATTCCCCGGCTGCCTGATTAGAGTTTGATTTCGCAGTCTGGCTCCACCCGTTTACACACCTTGACTGCCTGCTGGACAATCTCGTCGAACCTGTCGTCCTCTGCGGTCAAGGTCATCTTCTGCATCAAAAAACTGACGTTCGCATCTTGGACACCGTCGATCCTTTTGATGGCATCCTCCATTTTCTGCGCACAATTGGCACAGTCCAAATCTACCAATTTGAAGCTCTTTTTCATAACAGCACCTCATAAAAATTATTCTAGCGGCCGCTTGCCGCCGGGTTTATTCCTCTACGTGCTCAATGCCTTGGTCTATAATGCGCCTGACATGGTCATCCGCCAAGGAATAGAATACGTTTTTACCTTCTTTTCTGAATTTCACAAGCTTATTGTTTTTAAGTACACGCAGCTGATGTGAAACTGCCGTTTGGGATACGCTTAAAAGCTGCGCGATATCGCATACGCATAGTTCTGCTTCAAACAAGGCGTATAGGATCTTTATACGGGTGGAGTCTCCGAATACCTTAAACAGCTCCGCCAAATCGTACAGTGTTTCATCCTGCGGCATATCCTGCTTCACTTTGTTTACTACATCCTGATGTACATACATATATTCACAGCGTTCTACCTCTTGCTCTATCGGCATGCCCTCTCATCCTTTCATCCATTCATCTGAACATCTATTCATATATTATGATGTTTTTCACACTTTGTCAACCCTACGTTCTGTCATTTCGTTCTTTTTTTCGTGCCAAAGCGCTTTTTTTTGCATTGACATTTGCTCCCCTTTTTGTACTAAAATAAAAGTATCCTTTCTCATATAGGGGGGTTGTTTTATGGCTTCTTCTTCTCTTTCCCCTCAAGAAAATCCTTTGGCCGTCGAAAAGGTATCCAAGTTAATTGCAAAATTCGGCATCCCTTCCATCGTAAGTTTTTTGGTCAGCGCGCTTTATAATATCGTGGACCAAATCTTTATCGGCCAAGGTGTCGGCATGCTGGGCAATGCCGCTACCAATGTGGCATTTCCGCTTTCTACCATCGCCACCTCCCTCGCTTTGCTGATTGGCATCGGTGGCGCGGCCAACTTTAATCTTTCCATGGGGCGCGGTGATCAAGAACGCGCCGGCTATATGGCTGGGAACGCTATCTCTTTTTTGGGAATCTTTGGCATTGGTCTGGCCGGGATCACGCTGCTGTTTTTGCACCCGCTCATGGCTATCTTTGGTGCAACAGAGCAGGTTATGCCTTATGCCATCACCTATACAAGCATCACAGCTTTTGGTTTGCCGTTTGTCATCTTTTCCACAGGATGCAGCCATTTGATTCGCGCAGACGGCAGCCCCACCTATTCCATGGCCTGTATGCTATCTGGGGCGATTGTCAATACCATCCTCGACCCTCTCTTTATCTTCACATTTGATATGGGCATCGCGGGCGGTGCGCTGGCCACTGTAATCGGGCAGGTACTTTCTGCCTGTATGGCGTTGTATTATCTGTTTCATTTCCGTTCAACTCCATTGACGCGCTCTCGTTTGCGTCCTCGCCTTTGCCATCTCAAGGCCATTGCCTCTTTAGGCGCGGCGCCCTGCTTCAATCAGCTGGCTATGACGGCTGTGCAAATTACCCTAAACAACACATTGACCTATTATGGCGCGCTTTCCCTTTATGGCAGCGATATACCGCTTGCCTGTGTAGGTGTTATCTCCAAAGTCAACATCTTGCTCATGGCATTTATTGTGGGCATCTGCCAAGGCTGCCAGCCTATCTTCAGCTTCAATTACGGCGCGCAAAATTACGCGCGTGTGAGAAAAACCTATTTGACAGCAGCCCGTATCATCATGGTGATTTCCATTGTTGCATTTTTGTGTTTTCAACTCTTTCCCCGTCCTATTGTTAGCATCTTTGGATCGGGCAGCGAAGCATATTTCCAGTTTGCCGAGCGATATTTCCGCATCTATATGCTCATGACCTTTATCAACGGCCTTCAGCCCTTGACCAGCAACTTTTTCACAGCCATCGGCAAAGCCAAAATGGGCATTTTGATGTCTCTGACCAGACAGATCATCTTTCTCTTGCCTTTGATCGTACTATTTCCCATGTTTTTTGGTATCGACGGCGTCATGTATGCCGGACCCATCGCAGACTTAGCAGCTGCCATTCTTGCTCTGGTGTTCATCATTCGAGAAATGCGCCGTATGGGGAATTTGGAAAAGGAAAAAGCAGCCGGTTGACAATCCGCTGCGTTTGGATATAATAAGGTTGATTCTAAAAACGATTGGATGTGAAAAGGAAAATGCGCAACATTTCTTGCTAACACGATGTGTAAAAGAGGGCATTTGGGCCGTTTCGGGTACTTCTTGTTATGCGCTCTTTGCAAGAAAGCGCTTTTTCTTTTTCTGTCTTTCATTTTCCCTTTCCTAAGGGGATTTTTGCATTTCCTTGACATTGAAGCAAAGTCGCTTTCTTGCTCTCTGAGGAGGTGCTTTTTTATTGTCCATCATTCAAATTTCTCATCTTACCTTTGCCTATCCCGGCAGCCACGACAATGTTTTTACCGACGTATCGCTTCAGCTTGATACAAAGTGGAAGCTCGGCCTTGTCGGGCGTAATGGTCGCGGTAAAACCACCTTTTTGCGCCTGCTACAGGGGCAATACCCTTATCAAGGGAAAATCACGACAAGCCAAGTTGATTTTGAGTATTTCCCCTATAAAGTGGAAAACCCCGCTTTGTGCTGTGAATCGATTGCCTATGCCATATCTCCGGAGGTGCCAACCTGGCAGATTAAAAAAGAGCTCTCTTTGCTTGGCATGAAAGAAGGCATTTTGTATAGGCCCTACCAAATACTGAGTCCCGGCGAACGCACCAAATTTCTATTGGCTGTTTTATTTTGCAAACCGCAATGCTTTCTATTGATCGATGAACCCACCAACCATCTAGATCTTCAGGGGCGCCGCCTTGTAAGCGCGTATCTGAAAAGAAAGGAGGGATTCATCCTCGTTTCTCATGACCGTGCCTTTTTAGATGCCTGCATCGATCATGTGCTTTCCATCAACCGTGCCGATATACAAGTGCAAAAAGGAAACTTTTCCACCTGGCAGCTGCAAAAAGATCAACAGGATGCAGAGGAGGCTGCGCACAATCAACGGCTTAAAAAAGAAATTGGCCGTTTGGCCGATTCCGCCCGCCAAACGGCGCAATGGTCTCATCAAATAGAGCGGCGTAAATACGGCGTTCAAAGCTCCGGATTAAAGCCGGATAGAGGGTATCTCGGGCATCAAGCTGCCAAAATGATGCAGCGCGCCAAGAGCATCCAGGCGCGGCAGCAAAAAACGATTGAAGAAAAATCTCGTCTTTTGAAAAACATGGATGCACAGCCTCTTATCAGCCTGTCTCCTCTATCCCACCACGCTGCCTGCTTGGTAGAGGCAAGTAATCTAATTTTATCGTACGGAGCAGAGCCTGTCTGCGGTCCCATTCGCTTGGCTCTTCACTCCGGAGATCGTCTTGCCCTGGTCGGCCCCAATGGAAGCGGTAAATCTACCCTGCTCAAATGCCTGGCCGGGCAAAGCATTCGGCATACGGGTATGCTGCGTCTGGCGAGCGGGCTATCCATTTCCTTTCTACCCCAGGATGTTTCCGGCTTACACGGATCTCTATCAGCCTATGCTCAAAGACATGGATTGGATGAAACGCAGTTTTATACTCTCTTGCGAAAGCTTGGATTTTCCCGCAGTCAATTTGAAATAAGGCTGGAGGACTTTTCCATGGGGCAAAAAAAGAAAACAGCCATGGCGCACAGCCTATGCCAACAAGCACATCTGTATCTTTGGGATGAGCCGTTAAACTATATCGACGTAATCAGCCGCCTGCAAATCGAGGACCTTATCCTGCGCTGTCGGCCGACCATGATCTTTGTAGAGCACGACGCCAGTTTTCTCCAAAATATAGCGACAGACGTTCTTTCTTTTTAATGCACTGCGCATATTGTTGTGTCATGGTTTTATCCTTCGACGTGCTTCAAGAGGGGAACGGATACGCCAGTGATACCAGTGTTTCCCCCTTTTCGAAAACACTGCAAGGAGGGAAAAGTCACGCATATTCTCTTTCCATATCCCCCCAGCCCATCGTTTGACCAATTCGGCCCTCTTTAGAGGGTCTATTTCTTTCTGGTGCACCATTTGTGATAGAATGAAAAAAATCTAGAATCTAGAATAAGGAGCTTGTTATGGCGTTTCATTCCTCTTCCATTGAGCTATCTTCAGAAACCAAAAAAGGGTTTGGCCGCTGGCTAATTTTCGCCCTATTGGTCGTCGTCGCAGCTTTTTTCCTTGGCAGCTGGGTGGAAAGCCGTTTGGATGATTCCATCCGCCGTCATGATGCTCTTGTAGCAGCTGCCGTGGAGCAGGCTGCACCCGAAGCGCTGCCATCTGTTATCGCCTCCCTCCAATCCGATGATGACAATGCCGCCGCCCAAGGGGAAGCTCTGCTCTCTACCTTCGGCTATGCGCCGCAAGAGCAGCATACCGGCGCCAGGGCGCTTTTTACTGCCTTTATGCTGTTTGTAATGCTGTTGAGGGGCGCCAAGCTCGTCTACGGAACCAGGCGCATGGTAAAAAATGTCCGCGGCGTTTCGCGTACAGCATCTACACAGCTTTTATCGCTTGTAAGCAATGAGCCCACAGCAGAAAACATCCCCATTCGCCAAGCTGTACAAGAGCTTTCCGAGTTGGTAGGGCAGCCGCTGCAATCTGCGCGTACACTGACCGAAATCGTGCTGCAAAAAAATTTGGATGAGGAAAAGTATCAACAATTTTGCAAAAAGCTAAAGACACAGCTGGATAAAACACAGGAGTTTCTACTGCTTCTGACCAAGCTTTCCTCCCTACAGGAGGATATGGAGCAAAACGCAGACTTTCAAACATATCCACTTGCCTCGCTGGTGCAAGCCACTCAAACACTGGTTTCTCCCTCTCTTGAGGCGCGTGGTATGCACTGCGAGTTTTCTATGCCTCCGGCTGCTGCCGTTCGGACGGATCATCAATTTTTCCCCCAGGCGCTCTCCCATTTGATTCTTAGCTGTACCGCTCAGCGACAGCCGGGCAGCACGGTACATGTTACCATGGCGCTGCACGATTCTCATCTTTCCCTTGAAGTATCCTGCCATGGCACGCGAACCAAAACCCGCAGCCGCCTCGTCCGCATTGCCACCAAAAAGCTACGACCCAGTAGCCTGGATCTGGCCGTTGCCGATACCATTTTTCGTTTTTTGGGCGCTTCTCTTGAGGAGCAGCCGGATCTGCACGGCGGCAAAGCCTACCACATTCGCTTGCCCTTATCCGCTTGCTGATGAAAGGATGCTTGTGCTTTTGTTCGATTCATGGCAAACTGTAAAAAACAAAAGGAGGGCCTTGTCCACATGTCAAAAACAGGACGCACCTGCTGTTTGATTATTTTTTGGGTATATGTGTTTTGTCTATTGCAAAGCGCTTTATTTCAATTTTCAGTGGAGGAAATTATAGATTCCTTTGTGCATTGGTCTCCTAAGGCCGTGTATGCACAGTTGAAAGTCTCCAATTTCCTTCCCTTTTTAGGGGCGGCTTCGCTGCGCGGTTATCTGTATGGATGTATTTTGGCCTTTCTTCCTTTCGGGCTATGCTTGCCGCTGCTGTTTTTCCGTCGACCCGGCCCGTTTAAGGTGCTGACCATCACGCTGTTTCTCTCCCTGCTGACAGAGGCTATCCCCTTCTTTGCAGGGTTGGCCCCGTTTGATGTCAATGCCGTGCTGTTCAGCATGTTTGGTGCTCTATTGGGCTATTGGATCTTTGCGCTTTGGCGGCATTACTGGCCGCAGGTACAGTTTTTGATCTCCAAGCACCCTTCACCCGAAGAACGGGATCAGTATGAGGATTACGACGATTATGATGAGGAGCAGCCATGGCGTCGCTGAGCTTTTGCACGCCCGCTTGCTTTTTTGGCGCCCGCATGTCGGATGCGCTTTTTTCCGCATCGCCCAGCCACCTTTATTTTCATCCCCACCCTGCGCTTAAAAAATATATTGCCCATTATACGCTTTCCCCGCCATGCGTCAGCGGGCCGGCCCATCTAACCTTGATTCCGGATGCCAGCGGATGCTTGGTCTTTGCCTTTGGCCCTTCCGGCATACAGGCCCATTTTTGGGGGCCTACGACGCATACCGTGGAAGTGTACAATGATTTTAAACAAACGCCTTATCGTTTTTTTGTAGAGTTTTTGCCCGGCGGAGCACATCAGCTTCTCGGCTTATCTGTCAAGGATGCCGTCGATCTTCGTATTCCGCTTGCCGATGCAGACGCCGCCCTGTATTCTGCCTTTTTAGCCTTATTTTCCAAAAGCAGCTGCATGCATACCCTATTGGCGGGGATTGACGCTCTTTTCTGCCAATATATCAACAGCGAGAAAACCGATTCTTTGGCTGAGCAATTGCTTTGCTGTCTCCATGCGCCTACGACGTCCCTTTCCTCCGAATCGCTCAGCAAAACTCTGCATTACAGCGCCCGACATCTATCCCGCCGCATTCAGCCGGTGTTGGGTCTTTCCCTTCGCCAATATCTGCGTCTGCAAAGGATCAACCACGCCTTGGCAGGGATGGGGCAGACGCCTTCCCTTTCCTATTTAGCTCAGACACTGGGATACTACGACCAAGCACATTTCAATCATGATTTCAAGTCCGTATGCGGTGTTTCCCCCACCATATATCAACAAAAATTGTCCGATTTTTACAAGGAAACACATAAATTTCCTACTACACTTTTCTAAAAAGGAGGATGAGTATATGGCAAGCAGTAAGGAGTTTGTTCAATATGTCTGCGACCAAATGTCCGCAGCCGCTCCCGTTACATACAAATCCATGTTTGGGGAATACGGTCTGTTTGCCGAAGGAAAATTTTTTGCTGTAATCTGCGACAATCAGCTTTTTTTCAAGCCTACCGAAGCCGGCCGTGCCGCCTTTTCGCTGCCGGAATATCCGCCCTACGAAGGGGCCAAGCCCTATCTTCTCCTAGAGAACCCGGAGGAGGCCGGCTTGGTTTCTCATATTGCCCGCGTTACGCTGGATGCGCTGCCCTTCCAACCCAAAAAAGCAAAAAAGAAAGACGGCTAATGCCGTCTTTTTCATTGCACATTTTCTGCCACCAGATACCCTTTTATTCGTAGATCCTGCTCGATGGCGTCCAGATCGCTTTCCCGCTCCGCCCGAACAAGATGCCCATGTACACCGTCATGTACCAGCTCCTTCAAGGGCCTGGCCTGGCCTTTGGATACATTCTCTACAAACTCCTGAACATGCCTTCGTGAACGAATGGGCAGCTCAACTGAGATTCTGCCATACAGCTCATGCTCCACAATCACAGTGCAAACCTCACCACCGTTATCAACGATGGTGTTGAGTTCATCCTGTATTTGCTCATTGCTATGCCTAACCCAAAATACACGTTCACAGACTCTCTCTGGCCGCCCCAGCACATAGCCGCGGTAGGTGGAAATAATCGCCGGTTCTTTGCTCTTTAAAAGCGCAATATCCTGTACGATGACCTGCCGGCTCACACCAAACTGCTTGGCCAGCGCCGTTCCGGACAGCGGCTTTGTCTGTTCGCTAAGCAATTGTAAAATCCGTTTTCTTCTCATTTCGCCGTCCATAACGGCCCTCCTTCCTTAACCGTGTATCGGTTTCAAATTTTTCAGAGAAAGATCCAATATCCCAACAGAATGCGTCAGTGCACCGCAGGATACATAATCCACGCCAAGCTCGGCAATTCTTTTCAGCCGCTCCTCCGTCACGTTGCCGGAACATTCCGTTTCGGCGCGGTCGTCGATCATGTGTATCGCTTTTTTCATCGTTTCATCATCCATATTATCCAGCATGATGATATCCGCCCCCGCGTCTAGGGCCTGCTGTACCATCTCCAGCGTTTCTGTCTCTACTTCTATCTTACGGACAAAAGGCGCGTAAGCCCTGGCTCTAGCTATGGCCTGGGCTATGCCGCCCGCAGCGCCGATGTGGTTATCCTTTAGCAAAATCCCATCTGAAAGATTGTAGCGGTGATTCACACCGCCGCCTACTTTTACGGCATACTTTTCAAATACCCGCATATTCGGCGTTGTTTTCCGGGTATCTAGTAGCTTGGTTTTGCTGCCCCGCAATATTTCCGCATACCGGCGCGTCATCGTAGCAATGCCGCTCATTCGCTGCAAATAGTTGAGTGCGGTACGTTCCCCGCTCAGCAGCACGCGCATATCGCCAAAAACCGTACCGATCAGCGTTCCGCACTTTACCGCCTGCCCGTCTTGATACTCTGTTTCAAATTTTACGGAAGGGTCCAAAAGCCAAAACACCCGCTCAAATACCTTTAACCCTGCCAGAATGCCGTCCTGCTTTGCAATCAGCTGTGCACTGCCCTGGGATGGGCCCGTCACTACCGCATTGGTGGAAACATCCTCAGAGGTAATATCCTCCTTTAAGGCAGCACGCAGTATATCATCCACATTGAGAGCCATCGTGACACCATTGATCATAAAAACTCGCATCCCTTCTTTTGATTTCATTCAGCACCAAGGTTCTATACTTCTGTGCCAACGCTTGCGTATCCTCGTAAGCGCTGAGGTCTGTCGGCATTGGCATAAAATCGATTTGACCGATCGTTTTTTGCAGGCTCTTGGCAGCCCGTTTTGCAAACACCAGGCTTTCCAGCAGTGAATTGCTTGCCAGTCTATTTTTCCCATGTACGCCGTTACACGCAGTTTCTCCCACCGCGTATAGGTGCGGCATCGAAGTGCAGCTTTCAAGATCCACTGCTACGCCCCCCATAAAATAATGCTGCGCCGGCGTCACGGGGATGGGTTCCTTTGTGATGTCATATCCTTTTTCCAGACAGTGCTGGTATATATGCGGAAATCTTTTTTGTATCTTTTCCGCACCCAAATGCACTACGGACAGCCATACATAGTCCCTGTGATCCATCTCCATTTGTGCGTGAATCGCTTGGCTGACTACATCGCGGGGCAACAACTCATCCACAAAGCGTTCCCCCTTTGCATTGAGCAAAACGGCCCCCTCGCCCCTCACGGATTCCGAAATCAAAAAGCGCCGTCCCTTTTCCTTACTATATAGAGTCGTGGGGTGGATCTGGATGTAATTGATATCCTTGAGATGGATGCCGTGTAATAGGGACAGCGCCACAGCGTCTCCCGTGAGATGTGCAAAATTGGTAGAGCTGTCAAACAGACCGCCTACACCGCCCGTAGCCCATACCACAACCTTGGCCGCAATGGTGCAAAGAGAGCCATCTTGGCAGCGCACCACAGCGCCATGGCATCCTTCCTCATTACAGACGATATCCAGCATACATGTATATGGATACAGCGAAATATTCTTCCGCTTTTGTACCTGTGTCAGCAATTTTGACGTAATCTCACGTCCTGTTTCATCTTCATGATGCAGAATACGAAACGCGGAATGCGCCCCTTCACGCGTATAGCACATGCCCTGCTGATCGTGCTCAAACTCCACGCCGCAGCGAAGCAAATCGTCAATGATCTCCGGAGAGGAACGGATCATCATTTCCACCGCCAACGGGTCGTTTTCATAGTGCCCCGCCTTCATGGTATCCATGTAATAGCTGGCATAGTCCTGCTCATTTTTCAGCGTAGAGATACCACCCTGCGCCAAGTAGGAATCGCTGTTTTCCAGGTCTTGTTTGGAGATCATACAAATCTCCAAATGCTCCGACAGCTGCAAAGCGCAAAACAGCCCTGCAGCCCCTGTGCCTACAATGAGTACATCCGCTTTTTGCTTCATGGCCATTTCACCTAGCTATCGTATGCATCGCTTCCAACGCCTTGAGCGCCTGGCGACCTAGATCTACGTTTACCTCTACCTCAGGCGCCATGGTTTCTAAGCACTGCTTGATTTTTTCCAGCGTAATCCGCTTCATATCCGGACAGATCTGATCCTGCTCAGCCGTGTAAAACCGTTTGTTCGGATTTTTTTGCTTTAATTCATACATCACGCCCATCTCCGTACATACGATGAATGCTTCGTTTTCGCTCTTGGTAGCAAACTCGATGATGCCGGAAGTACTGCCGATATAGTCTGCCAAGGCCAGTACCTCCTGCCTACATTCCGGATGCGCCAGCACCAGCGCCCTTGGGTGCTCTTCCTTGGCGTTTTTCACCATCTCGGCAGTCAGCCTGGCATGCACATGGCAGTAGCCCTGATTGAATATAAAATGTTTTTCCGGCAGCTCTGCCGCAATATGCCGCGCCAAATTTTCATCCGGGATAAAGTAGATTTCGCGATTTGGCAGCGCTTGTACGATACGCATGGCATTGGCGCTTGTTACGCAGACGTCGCTGGCAGCCTTGGCCTCCGCCGTGGAATTGATATAGCATACCACTGCCGCTTCGGGATGTTGGGCGCGTACCTGTTGGATACGCTCGGCATCCGTCATATGTGCCATAGGGCAATCCGCCACCTCATCCGGCATCAACACAGTTTTTTCTGGGTTCATGATCTTCGCACTTTCCCCCATGAATTTTACGCCGCAAAACACCAGGGTTTGTTGTGGGCATTCGCGGGCCACTTTACTCAAATAATAGGAATCCCCTACGTAATCTGCCAACGCCTGCACCTCATCCTGCGCATAGTAATGGGCTAAGATCACTGCATCCCGCTTGCGCTTTAGCGCCTGTATCTCGTTTGTTATGTCGGACATTGCATCCGCCTCCTCACCATAATCCTATGCAGTATGGCACATTCCCCCAAAAATGTCAATACAGCTGACAAGACAATTGTATTTTCCTCTGTATTTCTATACGATATAAAAAAGGAGGCGTTATATATGAATCCAATTCTTGCCAATATGGCCGCTAGGCGCAGCATTCGTTCCTTTCTTCCGGATACGCCGCCGCCCTATCAGCTCCGCGAAATTTTGGAGGCTGGGCGAATGGCCCCCAGCGGAGGCAACAAGCAAGCCTGTCATTTTTTGGTGATCCAGTCCCCGGATATCTTAGCAGAGCTTAGCCAAAGAGCCGTTGCCGCCTTTGCTCAAATGGAAGCATCACCTGATACTTATGAAAGCTTGGCATCCTCGATACGCAAAGCCAAGCAAGGGGCGTACGATTTCCTGTACGGGGCCCCTGTGCTTGTGCTCGTAGCAAATCTGATTGACCACGGCAACGCCATGGCAGACAGCGCCTGTGCCCTGGAAAACATGATGCTGGCTGCAGCCGGGTTTGGTCTTGGATCATGCTGGATCAATCAAATTCGGTGGCTACGCGACGAGCCTTCTATCCGTTCATACCTGCTTTCCTTGGGCATGGCCCCGGAGGAAACCATCTACGGCGGGGTGGCGCTTGGTCTTCCTAAACAAAGGCCGGTTATGCCTCTGGCCCGTCCAGGCAATCGTATTACCTATCTATAAAAAAGGCCGCCAAAAGGCGGCCTTTTCTCATCGTCCTACGCTTGTATTGTCCTTTGTTCTGTCTCTGAGTGCCGGAATGGGGTTGGGCGCAGTTTCGTAGCGGTAATCCATTCCGTTCTTGGCAATATATTCCTCGATAACGCAGTGGCTGGGGACGGTGTTGACGTCGCGATTGACGATATTTTGATAGAAGAAGAAATCGGCATCGCGCGGCAGCTGATCCACACATACATAGTTTTCCCGGCATTTGGTGATATTAACGGTCGCCGCCAATACATCGCGCACATATTCGATGTTGGATCCCAGTTTGAGTACGCTGGGGAATTCTCCATTTTGAATCACTTGGCACCAATCCTTGCCTTCGTATTTTTGTAAAAGCTGTGCTGCCCTGTGCAGA
>UREB01000008.1 GCA_900546685.1 uncultured Eubacteriales bacterium
TTCATTTAGATGAATAAATCCGAAGATGGACGAATCCTGCAGAAGTTAGCTGAATGAGCCATTTTTGCTGCCATCTTAAAGGAAAAATAAAAAAGTTTTTAGAATTAGCTACTAAAATTTTATTAGTAAAAATAACAGGCAGACGAAAATACGATAAAAAAAGAAAACCCCAAGAAATTTTCATTTCTCAGGGATTTGGCGGAGAGGGGGGGATTCGAACCCCCGGTACGCTACTCACGTACACCCGCTTTCCAGGCGAGCACCTTAGACCACTCAGACACCTCTCCATGATCCATTTGCTCTTCTATATTAGACAGCCACTTCCAAACTGTCTGCGAATTATTATATCATATCCTTGCCGAAATACAAGCAAAATTTATTTATTTATCCTCATGAATTTTTCCAGATATTTCCTGATTATCTTTTTCCACTCGGGACAAAATAAAGCCACGGACAGCTGAGGATGAATTCATAGCTCAGCGACCCGGACGTGCCTACCACGATCCAGGACTTTCGCACGCTATGATAAATCCGTTCGTATCCGAATCCAGGACCATGATCCATCTCATGGGACATCCCTGTTTTCATCCCCGATACGAGACGACCCCCACTCATTCTCTTTCACAGCTGGCCGTGAAAAAAGGCGGAATCGCAAGGAACACCCTTTTGGAAGCAAGCAGCAACCTCTGTCTCCCTTCCAAAATGAGGTATGGCTGGCACATACGTGCTAACCCTTTCCTACGTTTCCGCCTTTGTGCATTTTATCCATGCAGTTTTGTCAACGCCTGGGTTTCTCCAATGGCCAGCAGCACATCTCCCTGTTCCAGAACAGCATCCGGCGACGGGTTTACCATAATCTTTTTTCCCCGCT
This sequence comes from uncultured Eubacteriales bacterium, assembly GCA_900546685.1. Taxonomy (GTDB): domain Bacteria; phylum Bacillota; class Clostridia; order Christensenellales; family QAND01; genus UMGS1975. Next base: position 872 of record UREB01000008.1, read on the forward strand.
TGATTGCCACAATATTGATATTGTATTTACTTCGCACATCGCTTTCTTTCAACGATTTTCCAATCAGATATTTAGGCGCATTGATCTCCATCATGCTATATTCCTCAGAAAGCTCGATGAATTCCAGCACATCGGATTGCGCAATACTATGTGCAAACCGCATGCCCATATCCCGCTCTGGATAAACGACCCGATCCGCACCTAGCTTGAGTAGGATCCTTGCATGCTTATTGCTGCTTACCTTGCAAACCACATGCTCCACACCCATCTCCTTGAGCATCAACGTGGTGAAAATGCTCGCCTGCATATCGCTGTTGCCTATACCTACAACCACGATATCGAAATTTGTTACGCCAAGCGAAAGCAAAGTCTGCTCATCCATTACGTCTGCCTGTACGCAGTTTGTCAGTACCGGAGCCATCTTCTCCACTACCGCTTCGTTGGCGTCTACGCCCATGACGTCATGGCCCATTTCCACTAACGTCCTTGCCAACGCACGTCCAAACCTTCCCAAACCTAGAATCGCGATCTGTTTCATTCTTTCCTCCCTGTTAGCCTACCATAATACGGCCTTCCGGATAATGAATCGTATCTTTTTTCTTCCGGTTCGCCAACGCTATAGAGAATGTCAGCGGGCCTACCCGTCCGCAGAACATCAAAAACATAAGCAGCAATTTGCTCATCGGGGCAAGCTGCGGCGTAATTCCGCAGCTTAATCCCACTGTACCAAATGCTGAGACACATTCATATAGGATCGTTTCCATCGTTGCAGCAGGATTGCCTTCTTCGATGATGCAGATGATAAAGGTCGCTGTCAGCACCAATACCATGGCCAGCACGGCAATGGCCGCCGCACTGCGTACCAAATCCCTTCCAATGCTGCGTTTGCCAACCACCGCTTCCGGCCGTCCTCGCACAATGGCGGCCGTTACAAGCAAAAGAATGGCAAATGTAGTTACCTTGATACCGCCGCCTGTAGACCCGGGCGCCGCACCGATGAACATTAAAATAATGGTCAAAAGAAAGCTGCCGCCGTATAGGCCGTTTTGATCAATGCTATTAAATCCCGCTGTACGGGTTGTCACGCTTTGGAACGCACCTGCCATGATCTTTTCACCCGCTGGCATGGCCGCCATGGTAGCAGGGTTGTTCCACTCGATCAAGGTAAACAAAAACGTTCCCCCCAATACCAACGCTGCCGTCATGCCCAGAACCAACTTGGTATGGATGGGGAATTTTTTCCAGCGCTTGTTTCTCCATACATCTCGGATCACGGTAAACCCTAGGCCTCCCAAAATGATAAGTGCCATTACGGTCAGGTTTACTATCGCATCACCCGTGTACCCCGTCAAAGACTGAAAGTTTCCCAACGGGTCAAGCCCTGCGTTACAGAAAGCAGAAATGGAAATAAAAATACTATAAAATAAGCCGGTCTTAAGACCAAATTTCGGTACAAAGCTAAAAGAGAGACATATGGCGCCCAGCGTCTCTATCAGTATGGTAATCAGCACCACGTTTTGTATCAAGCGCACCATACCTTGCAACGAATCCTGATTCATCGCCTCTTGAATCAGCATCCGCTCTTTGAGCGTAATACGCTTTCGGATCATCATAAACACAATGGTAACCATCGTCATAAAGCCCAGGCCACCGAGCTGAATCAGACATAAAATGACGAAATGGCCAACATGCGAATAAGCCGTGCCGGTATCCACCGTAACCAGCCCCGTTACACATACGGAAGTGGTCGCCGTAAACATCCCATTGAGCAAGCCTACGCTTTCCCCAGTAGAAGAGCAAATCGGAAGCGACAACAAAAGCCCTCCAATAAAAATAGCTAGAAAAAATCCCCATACGATTTTTTGGACAGGCTTCATTTTCTTCCATGGATACATCTTCGCAATTTTTTCTCCCAACGAAGGTCCCCCCAAATTGAAACTGTGCTGGCAAAACTCATAAAATCGTTGAAAATAAAAACTGCCGCGCACCTTCTGTTGGAAAAGCTACAACGGTGCTATTGTAAAAGGAGAACTCCGGCCCGGTTTCCCTGCGGCACATGCCACGTTCTGCTTAATGCTGCTCCCGTCAAGGCCTGACATGATTCACAGGATGACATTGCACAGGACCCGACCGTCAACATTCCCAGTTGCAACGCGTGCCATTGCCACTTAGCCGAAAGAAGGATTCCAGCCCCGCTACAGCGGATTTCGGGTTTAGGGCACCGCTACTGCCCCGCCTGGCGCGACATTCTTTATAACTTTTTGATAACTTCTGCCAAAGCATACCACTTGGTATTGGTTTCGTCAATGGAAGAGTCTGTTAAATTTTTATTATTTCATCAAGTTGCCCCAGGATTCTGCATACGCCAACTGGTTTAGCGGCTTTCTGGGCCGTTGGGCAGGCGCCTCGTCCGGTACGCCCAGCGGCGTGATCGCTACGATACGAATATGATACGGAACTCCTAGCAGCTTTTTCACAGGCTGCTCCGGAAACGCCCCCACCCAGCAGGTTCCCAGCCCCAGAGCGGCGGCCGCCAGCGTTACCTGCGTCAGCGTATTGCCAATATCCGTCATATAATACGGTTTTCCCTCTCTGTTGCCGCTTTTTTCCGGATCAGCGCATACCACCAAAAAATAATCTGCATTTTCGTAGGCGTTCCCTTTCGGGTTCCCGCCCGTGGCTTGCTTTAACGCCTGAATCTGCTGTCTATCATGTAGTATCACATAGGTCCAAGGCTGCTGATTTTTCCAGGATGGCGCATTCTGCGCCGCCTCCAGCACCAAACGAAGCTGCTCTTCCGAAACAGGCTCGTGTTTATATTGCCGGATGCTGCGCCGCTCCCTCATGGTCTGTAAGCAATCCATCCTCATCATCCGCTCCTTTTCCAACGATCTTTTGTCTCATTATAGCTTGTGTCATACAAAAAAGTCAAAAGCCCTGCGTATCTTCCTATGAGTTTGCTATAATGATGCCACTGTATTCGAAGGGTGGCCTCTATAAAATGAAAAAACGTATGATACAGCTCATGGCGTTGGCCCTTGTGGCCCTTGGCGTAGTGTCCGGCTGCAGCGCCAAAGCCCAACTGCCCACGGAGATCGGCTCCTTTGCCGTGGTGGATGTGTCCATGGTGGATACGTACGATACTTTGCAGGCAGAAAGCGGTCAAAAGCTCTGCATCATTGCCATGAAGCCCAACGACGCCATTCAGGAGGATAAATACAAAAGCTATTTCTGCTCGGATGACGGTTCCAGCGTCGCCAAAATCACCATTGCCGGCACGGAATACAACTGTATGGCCGTCGCGGTGCAAGGAATGCCAAACGATAAATCGGTAGAATATACCCTCGTGTTTGAAGTGCCGGAAAGTGCGTCTACGGCGGGTAGTCTTTCGCTTACCGCGCCCAACCTGACGCCGGTAGAAATTAAATATTGATTTGGAATGCAAAAAACGGCCAAATGGCCGTTTTTTTATGCCGTTTTTCTCTTTATTGCCAAGGCAATGAGATACAGTACCGCTATTACCGCAATGGGAATCCAGGCATTGACCCAGCACAATACATGTTTCCTCAGCGCCCATTTGGCAAACAGGATCGCCACCCAGATCACTGTAAACAGCACAATGGCCCCAACGCTGCGCAGCCTCTGCTTTTTCTCCGAAAAACCAAAGGTATGTTGGTTCAGCATACGGCTCAGCGCCCAGGCAAAGCCCAGGATCAAAACGCTGGAAATGATAAATCCCTGCGTGATCGGCATTTTGATCGCAAAATCCAGCAATCCCTGTGCAGTGCCTGTATAAAACAGCTCTATCAACACCAGGGCCAAAAGTCCAATTAGGCATCCTTCCAGGCTTTCTATCCGCCTTTCCGCTGCCGTTTTCTTTGCTCCTAGGTGGATATATACATCGCATACCCCGATCAGGTCCTTGCCAAGCGCCTGCTCTACCGTCTGCCCCTGCCGCTGTGCTCGGTATAATTTCTCTGCCAGCTTTCGGCAAATGGAAAATACCTCTTCCTTTTTTAATTCGGAATTTTTTATGTATGCCTCCATCGCCTTCATCACATCGCGGTGCTCCCCTGTCAGCTTTTGGCAGGTCTGGCGGTATGCAGCCTTTTGTCGTTGTTTGTTGCTTGCCATGTAGATCTCCTTCGATTGCGCAGCTTTTCTGTTTATCTATTGTATCCCGCCGCCGTCTTGTCTGTAAAGCATGCAACGCAAAAAGCCGCCGGAAATCCGGCGGCTCCTCCCATTTTATTTGGTTCCAAACAAGCGGTCTCCCGCATCGCCCAGGCCAGGCACGATATAGCCATGCTCGTTGAGCCCTTGGTCGATGGCCGCCACATAGATGTCCACATCTGGATGTGCCTCACGCACTGCCTTGATGCCTTCTGGCGCGGCAATCATGTTTACCAAACGGATATTTTTCCCGCCACGCTTTTTGATAAATTCAATCGCCGCGATGGCGCTGCCTCCTGTCGCCAGCATCGGGTCCAATACGAGCAAATCGCGTTCCGCTACGTCCGACGGCAGCTTGCAGTAGTATTCCACCGGTTTTAATGTCTCGGGGTCGCGATACACGCCAATATGCCCCACACGCGCGGCCGGTACCAGCTTAAGCATACCCTCTACCATGCCAAGGCCTGCCCGCAAAATGGGCACGATGCCCAGCTTTTTCCCCGCGATCACCTTGGTTTTGGCCATGCAGATTGGCGTCTCGATCTCCACTTCCGTCAGCTGAAGGTCGCGCGTAACCTCATATCCCATCAGCATGGAAATCTCCTCTGTCAATTCGCGAAATTCCTTCAAGCTTGTCTTTTTATCGCGCAACACTGAAACCTTGTGCTGGATCAGCGGGTGCTTCATCTCTATCACCCGGCCCATCCGGCAGTTCTGCGTATCCTCATGCGCCTCCAGCGCCATAATCTCATCTACCCGGCGCTCATGCTTGCCACCTTGGAACTGGGCGCCCATAAACGCATCCAGATTTTGCTCCATCTGCTCTACGCTCAGCACGCGTGCGCCCATGCACACAACATTGGCGTTGTTGTGCTCTTTGGCCATCTGCGCGCTGTAAGCATCGCTGACAAGCGCCGCACGGATGCCATGGCATTTGTTGGCCGCCAGCGACATTCCAATGCCGGTTCCGCATACCAGAATGCCCCAATCTGCCTGCCCATTCTGCACCTTTTCACACACTGCCTCTGCAAACATAGGATAGTCCACAGAATCCTCGGAATAACAGCCCAAATCGCAGACCTGCTCCCCTTTTTCTTTCAGGTAGTCGATAAGCTGCTGTCTTTGCTTTACGCCTGCGTGGTCCGAACCAATGGCAATCATACTCTTTTTCCTTCCTCTCCCGTGCAAATTGTACGAATCAATTAGTTTTATTATAGCCTTTCCCGTAGTCCCTGCGCAAGAGAAAAAGGCAGCGCCCACTGCCTTTTGAAATGCTCAATTATTCTTCTGCCTGCAAACGATGAAAGCCCGCTGCCCTGAGCGCCCGGTTCATATATGCTAGATCCTCGCCCTGCTCATTGGCCCCCTCCAATATGATATACGCCATATTTTCATCATCTGCCCGGCGCAGCATGGCAAACAGCCCCTTTGCCATTGAGCCATCCATGTCGCAAGGGTAAAACGTGCGCGTGCCATATCCTTTCGCATGCGCGCTGCGGCCGATGATCACCGCTTTTTTCCCCGCCGCAACAGCCTGATCGTACAGCGTACTGGCTAGCGCTGTCATGCCGGGCGTATAAGAAACCAGCACGGCCTCGCCCTCGGGTGCATAATGCTTATGCAGCATACCCGGGGAGAGCGCCTTGCCCGTAACCGGCTGCAATACGCCGCCCGCCACTAGGCAGTGTCCCATGCACGCTGCGATCTGTTCTCTTGTAATATGCCCCGGTCGCAAGATCACTGGCGTCTGTTTTGTGGCATCCACCACAGTGGATTCCACCCCCACTTCACAGCACCCCCCATCTATGACAAGCGGAATGCGCCCTTGCATATCCTGGTATACATGCATTGCCGTCACCGGGCTGGGCCGCCCGCTAACATTGGCGCTCGGCGCCGCAATGGGGCCGGCCAGCTCGATCAGCCGCTGTGCCACCAGGCCCTGCGGCATACGCAGCCCTACGGTATCCAGCCCCGCTGTCACTGTTTTGGGAATCACATCTGATGCTTTCACAATCACAGTCAGCGGCCCGGGCCAAAACGCTTGCGTCAGCTTTTCCGCTGCTGCTGTCCACACTTTGGCTAGCCTTTTTGCCTGGTCTCGGCTCGATACATGCACGATCAGTGGATTGTCTTGCGGCCGCCCCTTTGCCCTAAAGATTTTTTCCACAGCCTTTTCATCTAGCGCCGAAGCGCCCAGGCCATACACCGTTTCGGTGGGAAACGCTACCACCTCTCCACCATCCAGCAAGGCCGCAGCTTCCTTGTCTCCGCCTGCTGCAAAAGCCTGTTCTGTCATGATTCTCGTTTTCATTGGCTTCCCCTTAGTCTTCCTGTTCTCCTGCCAGCAGCGCCGTGCGTTCCTTAAGCGCCAGCGCATCCAAAATCTCGTCAAGATCGCCGTCCATAAACGCTTCCAGCTTATACACCGTCACGCCTGCCCTATGATCCGTCACACGCCCCTGTGGGAAATTGTAGGTACGGATGCGTTCGCTTCTGTCTCCGCTGCCCACCTGGCTTTTGCGGTGCTGGCTTAGCGCCTCGTCATGCTCGCTTTGCAGCTTATCCAGCAACCGGCTCTTGAGAACGCGCATCGCCTTTTCCTTATTTTTCAGCTGGCTCTTCTCATCCTGGCAAGTCACAACCAATCCTGTCGGAATATGGGTAATGCGCACCGCGCTGTCCGTGGTGTTGACGGATTGCCCGCCATGGCCGCCGCTTCGGTACACGTCCACCCGCAGATCATTGGGATCGATGTTAACCTCCACATCCTCCGCCTCTGGCAACACAGCTACGGTGGCAGCGCTGGTATGGATACGGCCACCGGATTCCGTCTCGGGCACCCGCTGCACACGGTGTACGCCGCTTTCATATTTCAGCTTAGAATAGGCGCCCTTGCCAGAGATCACCACAATGACCTCCTTCACACCGCCCAGCTCCGTCAGGTTTTCCGTCATAATCTCCAGCTTGAATCCCTGGCGCTCTGCATATCTGGCATACATGCGGTATAGATCCGCCCCGAACAGTGCCGCTTCATCGCCCCCTGTTCCAGCCCGTATTTCCAGCACCACGTTTTTATCATCGTTGGGATCCTTTGGCAAGAGCAAAAAGCGGATCTCCTCTTCCATCTCCTCTTTTTTCCCCTGCAGCTGCTTACTTTCCTCAGCCGCCAAATCGCGCAGTTCCGCGTCCGTTTCTTCCTCCGCCAGCTGCCTACATTCTTCCAGTTCCTTCAAAAGCGCCTGGTATTCCTCGCTTTTTTGTGCGATGGGCTCTATCTGCGCATGTTCCTTAACAAGCTTGCGCCATGCCTCCATATCGCTCATCGTTTCCGGCTGCGCAATCAAACGGCTCAATTCCTGATACCGAGCCTCTATGGTTTGTAACCGGTCTATCATCATTTTCATCCTTTCCGGCCATGCACAACGCGCGGCAGGCCAGACAGATCTTCTTTCATACCTATCTCTTTCAGGCCTGCCTGCCTTAATAGCCGCATTACGTCCTGGGCTTGCGTGCTTCCAATTTCCAATCCCAGCCAGCCGCCTACCTTCAAGCAATCGTCCGCCTGCATGATCAACCGTTCGTAGACATCCAATCCCTTTGCCCCGGCCAGCAGCGCCAAGGGCGGCTCATACTCTCTGACCAAAGGGCTCAGCTGCCTATATTCCGTTTCACTGATATAAGGCGGGTTGGAAACAATTACATCAAATTGCTGTGTTTTGACCGGTGCGCAGAGATCACCGCAGTGCCACCCAACATCTAGTCCCAGCCTCTGCCCATTGTCCTTTGCTACCTTCAGCGCCTCCGCGCTTATGTCGGTTGCCTGCACCTCGCAGTCCGGCCGTTCGTGCTTGATAGCCAGCGCAATGCACCCGCTGCCCGTGCATACATCCAGCACTTTACCCTGCCTCGGCGCATTTTCCAACGCCTTTAGCACCAGTGTCTCGGTATCCATACGCGGAATTAATACCGACGGCGTTACGCAAAACGTCAGCCCGTAAAAATCCGCCTCGCCCAAAATATACTGAATCGGCTCGCCCTTTAGCCTTCGCGCCAGGCATTGCGCCAGCATTTGCGCTTGGCTGGGTTTAATCGGCTCTGTTTGCGATAAAACCTGTGCCATAGGGATTTTCAGCACACGCGTGATCATCAATCGCGCCGTGCTGTCTGCATCCTCGATCCCATGTGCCCGCATCGTTTCCCTGATACGCCGCAGGCAGACGGACGGCGTATCAGCCCACATCGTTTGCCGCCTCCGCATAGGCTGCCGCCGCTACTTCGATCATATCGTCGCTTGGGAGGCGCGTACTCAGCCTTTGCATCCATAGCCCTGGCGCCTGTAAGATCTTTGCGCCCCATCCTTTCAGCTTGGCCGCAAACTTCAGCACTTCGTAGGATAGTCCCGCCACCAGCGGCAGCAGTACCACGCGCAATGCCAGCCGTATCCACAGCACCTGGCTCTGTCCCAGCAGCGAAAAAACCAATATGCTGACGATCATCACCAAAAACAGATAGCTTGTGCCGCATCTTGGATGTACCACCGGAAATTTCTTGCTGTTTTCCGGCGTAGGCTCTAGGCCATGCTCAATGCAATGCAGTACCCTGTGCTCTGCGCCATGGTACATAAAGACCCGCTTCATATCCTTCCATAAACCGATAACCGCCATATAGCCTGCAAAAATCAGTAGACGAATTACACCCTCCAGGATATTAAACCATCCACTGCCCTTCGGCAACATCCAGCCCGCCAGCAGCGAAGGAAGCAGAAAAAACAAGCCCAGCGCCAAAACGATCGCTGCTACCATGGAAATTGCGCCCAGCACGCCGCTTTCCTGTTCCGTTTCCTCGCCCTCGTCTATCATCATATAGTCCGCACTCTTGTTCAGCATCTTATACCCGGATTTCAGCTGCGTACACAGATTGACCAGCCCGCGCACGATGGGCCACCTGGCCCAGGCATGGCGTTTGGAAAAGGTGCTTGCCTGTTCACTGGTCAGCGTGATACTGCCGTCCTTTCTGCGGACTGCCATACAAATTTTGCTGGGGGACTGGATCATCACGCCCTCGATCACTGCTTGTCCGCCCAGATTCACCTGCTTTGCCATAAAACTCCTTTATACGAAAAACAGGCTCCGCCTAAGAGCCTGTTTGCTTCGTGCACAAAATGCGGCATTACATACCGTAACGTTTTTTGAAACGGTCTACGCGGCCGCCGGTATCGACGAGCTTCTGCTTGCCGGTATAGAACGGATGGCACTTGGAGCAGATTTCAACCCTCAGTTCCTTTTTAACAGAACCGGTGGTGAACGTCTCTCCACAGGCGCACCTTACCTGGCACTCACCATACTGCGGGTGAATATTCTCCTTCAATGCTTCCACCTCTTCTCTGTAAAATAGCAAAGATTATTATATCAGCCTTTTTTTAGAAATACAAGCCCCTGTCCGTATTTTTCTTCTCCTATTTTTGCGGTTTTTTCGGGAATGTTCCAACAATGCTAAAATACGCCACCGCACCCCCGACAACGCCTATCAGCATAGATACGAGATTCGCAATTCTTGGCAAAACGCCCAAATAATATAGGATCGCCATCGACAATAGCTCGCTTATCAGCCAAGTGCCCAGCAGGATGGCCATAGGGCCGCCCGTGCTTTTCTCCGCTTCACGGCATCGCGTATTCAGCTGTGAAATGGCCAGTATCATCAAAACAAAGCCCAGCATTTGCTTCCTACCGCCTATTGTCCTGTTTCGTGGTTGTATAGCCTTCCTTTTTGCAAATGCGCATATATTCTTCCATCGCCTTGATAAAATGCTCGTTATCCCTTGTTTTTCTCAGCATTTCCAGTAGGTTCTCTGCGTTTTCAATGGCATTTCCGCTGGTCATAAATCTGCGCACGCTGAAAGTTGCTTTGTATTCTTCATCGCTAAGCAAAAACCGTTCCTGCCTGGTACCGCTCTTAAAGATATTGACAGCCGGGAAGGTCCCTCGTTCGCTCAGTGTACGGTCTAGCTGCAGTTCCATGTTGCCGGTGCCTTTGAATTCTTCAAAGATGATTTCATCCATCCTGGAACCTGTATCCACTAAAGCAGTGGCCAAAATCGTCAGGCTGCCACCTTCTTCAATGTTGCGCGCCGCGCCGAAAAACCGTTTGGGTTTGAATAGGGCGCCCGGGTCCAAGCCGCCCGAAAGCGACCGCCCCGTAGGCGTAATCGTCATGTTGTAGGCCCTAGCCAGCCTCGTGATGCTATCCAGCAGGATCACCACGTCTCTTCCCTGCTCTACCAGCCTCTGCGCCCGCTCCAGCACCATTTCCGATACACGCGTATGGTGCTCCGGCATCTCGTCAAACGTAGAGTAGATGACCTCGCCTTGGATGCTGCGCTGCATTTCTGTTACCTCTTCCGGCCTTTCATCAATGAGCAGCATCATCAGCGTCACCTCCGGATGGTTGATGCTGATGGCATTGGCCACCTGTCGCAAAATGGAAGTCTTTCCTGTGCGAGGCGGCGCTACGATCAACCCGCGCTGTCCTTTGCCGATGGGGCACATCAAGTCAATGATGCGCAGGATCAGCACATCCTTCATCTCGGAATTTTCCAGCGTCAGCCTTTCGTTGGGGATGATGGGCGTCAATTCCTCAAACGGCGTTCTTGCCGCTGCCTTATACGGCGGCTCTTCGTTGATAAGGTCTATATACAGCAGCGCCAGGCGCTGATCTCCGTCCGGGCCAGCTGGCCGGGTACGCCCCTTGATTTGATCCCCGGTAGCTAAATTAAATTTTCGAATCTGTGCAACGGAAACATATACATCCCGCTGGCCAGACATCGGATCCATCGGCCGGATAAAGCCGTAGCCATCCGGCAAAATTTCCAAAACACCCTCGCATTGTCCACAGCCTCCGGAATCCAGCATTTCCTGAATGGCGCTATCCAGCGGCTCATCGGTGCTTTGGTAGCGCATCGCGCTGGAACGCTTATGCGGCCGTTTGATGCCAAAGCAGTTACTTTTCTGGTAACTCGGCCGGGCTGCCTTTTCTTCCACCTTGGCAGCTTGCGCCTCGGTGGGCTCTATCTCGTGCGCTGCCTGCGCTTTGGGGGGGCGTCCTCTTCTTTTCTTCTCAGCCGGCGCTTGTTCCGTCTGTTCCTCCTTTTTCTCCTTTGGCGGACGGCCCCGGCGTTTTGGCGCTTCAGCAGTTGCTTGCTCCGGCAACGATTCCAAATGCTCTGGGCATTTCAGCATCTCCTCTACCAAAGGTGCTTTTCGATAGGAATACACATCCTTCACGCCCATAGCCGATGCCAGCTTTCTCAATTCTACCAAACTTTTTTTCATATATGCTTCATAGGTCATCATATGGCCCTCCCAAATTGGATAAAAAGACAAAGAAAGAAAAGAAAAACATGAAAAAAACAAAATAAAATGGATCTCGTCGTTCTTTGATTTTATTATTATACCTTATCGGTAGGTTTTCGGTCAATGTCAGATCGTCCCGAATCCACGGTGCTTTCTGTCATCTTCATGTCTTTTCCCTGCAAACGCTCCCCCTCGGTATAAATTTCCTTGCCTTGTTTCCCATGAGGATGGGCAATTCACTTTTCCCGGCCCAGAAAAAAACAACGGCAGGCCTCTGCCTGCCGCCGTTTATGTTTGTACCCCAAACCGTTTATCGTGTTTTTCTTCCCCTTATTTCAGGGTAATGTCTGTGCCTGTCGGCACCACATGGATCCAGGTGTTGCCGGGCTGCAAAACGATTTCGTTGCCGTCCGCATCCTTGTAAACCGTCTTTGCCTTTACGCTGTCCTTGCTCCAGGTTCCCTCTGCGTATTTGCCGTTGATGGCATATACAATCTTGCCGGAACCGCCTGCTACATCTGCCAACTGTCCATTTACATTTTCATCATGATAATTGGTAAATTGGAAGATTAGGTTCTTTACTTCTACTACCTTTTTGGTATCGGAATCCCTATGTTCCTTCCCATTCACCTTTCTCTTGTAAGTCTGCGTCTCGCTGTCATACGTATATGTCAGGTTTCCGCCAAATTTTAAGGAGATTTCCTGCGCCTGATTGGCCAGCGCCACTTCGGAATCAAACTGGAACGCACGCACCGTAGGCGTAAAATCGATCATCGCACGGGCCTTTTCGGTATACAGGCAGGCATTGTGCGGCGCGCTGCGGGAGCTTTCCCGATAGTACGCCTCCGTTTCCGTTAACCCATCGCAGCGAGCCTGGAACAGGTCGTTTCTCTCCATATAATTGTATACATTGAGCTTATCGCCAGATTCGCTGGGGCCGCCGAAATGGCAAAATACGCCATCATATTCCGAAGCCAACGCCGTAAAATACTGCCGTGCGCTGCGCACAGGACCGATGACGTCCGGCATATTGCTATTCCAAACGCCCATCAACCGCGTGATGCCGCCTTCCACCTCACACTCGTACATGATATCCGCCGCCTGGATGCCTTCCTGCGGCCGCGCCGCTTCGCTGTTGTCGATCATCGCGATCACGGGCTTATACTCAGAGATCGTCTCGCTGCCGTTCAACGGGTCGCGTCCCGTGCTCACAGCGGTCTGTGTCGGCGCCGCCCCAGAGGGCTGCGGTTCCTCCTTTTTGCCACAGCCAGCCGCCAGCGGTACGATCATACACACTGCCAGCATAATGCCGATTAGCTTTTTCATGGCCATTGCCTCCTCACACATTCTCTGCCTTACAGGCCTTCTTGTTGTTTTTTACCGATTGATTATATCACATGTTTATCAGAATGCCACATTATTTCAACAAAAACACACCTTTTTCGCCTCTTATTTAGGGAATAGCCCTGGGATATGCTGACATTTTGGTAGGAAAAATTCCCTTTCCGTTCCATACCTGATATAATAAAAAATAATATGCTCGTTGGAAACCCTGCCCTTTGCAGGATCTTTCATCCATAGAGCAGGCGTTAGGGGGTTCTTTATGAACATCGCATTGATCATGGCCGGCGGTACCGGCACACGCATGAATCATTCGACGCCCAAGCAATATTTATTGCTAAACGGGGCGCCCATCGTTCTCCATACCCTGCGCGCGTTTGAAAGCTGCTCTGCAATCGACGCCATTTGTCTTGCCTGTGCGCCCTCGTATCTGCCGCTGATGCAGCGGATGATCCAGGAACATCATTTAACCAAAGTGCGCTATTTTGCTGAGGCCGGCAAAGATCGCCGCCTTACCTCTAAAAATGCGGTGGAGGCTATGGCTCCGTTCTGTGCGCCGGAGGACATACTGCTGATCCACGACGCCGTCCGCCCATTTGTCACCGAGCGCATCATTCTGGAAAACATCCGTATGGCGCGGGAATACGGCGCTGTTTACACCGTTTATCCTGTCCAGGATACCATTGTGCAGAGCCTAAACGGCAAAGAGCTGTCGGATATTCCTGATAGGTCCGCGCTGTATTTGGGGCAGACGCCCCAGTCTTTCCGTTGCTCCCTGATCCAACAGGCCCACCAGCGATATGCAGCGCAAACATCGCCCGCCCCTGTCACAGACGACTGCTCGCTGGTTCTTCAAATGGGGCATCCGGTGTATCTTGTTTCCGGTTCCAAGACCAATATCAAGATCACCACGCCGGAGGATATGGAAATCGCGCGATTTTTTGCGCAGAAATTTTCCTTTGCCGAATCAAACGCAGTGGATTCGGGAAGCATCAAACATCATGATTTATCGAGAGGGGATGCCAGCTAATGCAGACGCCTTTGACCATCGGACAATTCAACGATGGATATTTACCCGTTACCGACGGCGTTGTTACCGTGGTACGCAATTATGCGTACTGGCTCAATGAAAAATACGGCAAATGTGTCGTCTATGCCCCCAATGCTAAGCATTATCAAAACGAAGAGTCCTTTGACGTGCAGCCTTATCTATCCATGCCGATTCCCGGCCGTAAGCCCTATCGCCTGGGCTTCCCCGTATTTGATGCCAGCTATCGCAGGCAGGTGGACAGCATGCAATTTGATCTGGTGCATTCCCATTCCCCGTTTTCTGCCGGGTCTGAAGCGTTGCGCGTGGCCAAAAAGCAGCATATCCCGCTGGTCGGTACCTTTCACAGCAAATTCTACGACGATTTTGTGCAGTATTTCCACAGCGACCATATCGCGCGGGCGGGTGTCAACTTTGTCATTAAGTTCTTTCAGAAGTGCGACAGCGTCTGGACCGTCAGCGACGCTACCGTGGAAACGCTCCGTGAATACGGCTATCAAGGCCCCATCACCGTGATCAACAACGGCACGGACCTAGCCGCCCCGGAAACGCAGGCAGAGATCGACGACGCCAAACAGCAAGCAGAGGCGCTCTGCTCTCTCCGCCCGGATCAGCCGTTGTTTGTCTTTGTCGGCCAGCATATTTGGCAAAAAAATGTGCGCTTAATCTTGGAAGCTGCCGAACAGCTGCGGCACATCGAGCCGGATTTCCGTTTGGTCTTTGTTGGCACGGGATATGCACAACACGATATGCAAGCGTTTATCGATGAACATGCGGGCATGGCGCAGCAGGTTTCCCTCTTGGGAACCATCCAAAATCGCACCCTGCTCTCTTATCTGTATTTGCGTGCCAGCGCCTTTGTTTTTCCCTCCGTATACGACAATGCGCCCCTTGTCGTTCGGGAGGCGTCTGCCATGGGGGCTCCCTCCATTTTGATACAGGGCAGCACCGCAGCGCAGGGTGTAGAGGATAAGGTCAACGGATTTTTATGTCAAAACAGTGTAGAAAGCCTGCGAGATACCATGCTCTATTGTCTGCAACATCCTCAACAGGCGCAAGAAATCGGAAAAAAGGCCCAGAAAACGTTGGCCAAATCCTGGTCCATGATCGTGGATCAGGTGTATGAGGAATATCTTCGTATCATCGAAAACTATAAAGCAAAAAACCAATAAAAAAAGTGCGTACCACGCACTTTTTTCTCTAGTTTAAAGAATGCCTACCAGGCGCAAAATCGTCCACCCAAAGCCGAATATCGTAACCAATAGCGAGATCACGCCCACCGGCAGCGTCCATTTGAGCTTTGGCACTTCCTTCATCAGCTTTTCGTCCGCCTTTGTCTTGGCCCTGCGGTTTTCGCTGCTCCTGCGCCGCTCCTGTTTTTTTTGCTCTTGAATCTGAAGCGCTTTGATCTTGATATAATGGTTAACCACAATGATGTTAACGGAGTATACGATCAATCCCAGCAGACCGATCCAAACAGAAAGATGCATCCCCAAAAATACCATAGATATGGCACCGCCTTTTTTGTTCTCTTAAGTCTTAATGATAAGGCATAGAGGGGCGGTTTGCAAGTAAAGATTTGCTGCGATCCACGTATAGAGCGCACAAGAAAAAAAGCAGGAAGCCCTGCTTATTTTCCCTCTACATAGGCGATGGGATCTTTTGCCACGCCCTTTACGCTGACGCCAAAATGCAGATGCGCCGGATCGTTGGCGGTATTGTTGGCGCTTTTCCCGACCTTGCCGATGACATCGCCTTTTTTCACCTGCTGACCCTTTTCGATGGATTCCGGAGCCTGTAGGTTCCCATACGTGCTTTTTACCTCATTAGCATGCTTGATGACGATGGTATATCCTGTTTCTGCATTGTTTTCCACAGATTCCACCGTGCCATCCATCATGGCCACTACATCCGTGCCTTCCTCCGCCTGTATATCTGCTGCCTTATGCACCATCCAGGCGTTTAGTGTTTGGAAGTATACCGGATCCTCCGCGCTAAACGGGCGCAGCACCTCGCCCTTGACCGGCATCGTCGGCTTTACGGCTACCACGGTCTGTTTTGCCTTGGGCGTTTCGGTAGGTGCCGGCGTGGTTGTGGGCGTCGCCGTCGGCGTGGGCGTTGCTTTTGCAATTTCATTTAAGCGGTCCATCTCCTGTTGGAGCGTCGTCCCGTTGTTTTGATTGGCCGCCTGGGCGGAGGCAGTCGGCGTCGGCTGTGCGGCGGTATCGCCGCTGCTGCCCAGCGTGAAGTACGCCGTTACGCCAATGAGCGCCAGGCATACGAGCATAACCAGATAAATGCCGTTCTTATCCATGAATGCGGCCAGCTGGGAGCGCTGGCGGATCGGGCCCCTGTCATTGCGTCTGAAATTTCGGTTATCCATGTTGATTCCTCCTTTAACGCTATTGTTGCCGCGTCAAAGCAGGCATATACACATGGATTTATTTTTTCAAGGCTTTTCCATTTGTGCCAATGTGACCCCTGTATAATAGTGCGTTAAAATCTCTTCATAATTTTTCCCCTCTTTAGCCATAGCATTTGCGCCTACCTGGCTCATGCCTACGCCGTGCCCATAGCCCTTTGTGGTAATCTGCACATTTTCCTCATCAAAGGCAAAGGTAAAATCTGTAGAATCCAGTGTAAACAGCGCGCGGATCTGTTTGCCGGTAAATTTCGTCTTGCCAATTTCCACCGTCTGTACACGGCCCGATGCCGTTCTTTGATACGCGCCCACCGATTCCGCAATATTTTTTTCCGTAACCTCCGCCTTTTCATCCTCCTCCATCAACTTTTTCACAAATTCCTGTTTGGAGATGCTGACGGTCCTCTGATAGCGTGGCGCGGATTCCTCCCCCGGGCTGTCTACCCCGCGCAAATAGGGTAATGCATTTTTATAAACGTTTTCCACATCCTCTGTGCGCCCGCCTGAGGTAGAATGAAACAGCGCCACAATGGGCGCACCATCGTATTCCAGCACCATTCCCTTTGTTTCTTCCACAGCCTGGCGGAGCTTTGCTTCGTTTTTCTCAAACGATTTTCCCCATTTTTCCCGTCTGCCCGCTTCGTCGCAAAACGCTTGGCAGTGCCCGCTGTCCGTACAAATGACAGCCTCGCTTCTATCGCATCCGTTGCCCAGCATCTTATCATAGGTATAGGTGCGGGCCGCTACTGCCTGCGCTTTCAGCGCTTCCGGTTCATAGCTCACTGGCATCTCCGCCGATACTACGCCGACAATGTATTCCTCCAGCGGCATTTCCAGCACCTTGTTATCATGTGCCGTATCCAGCACTTTGATGTTTTCGCTTACGATTTTATTTTGCTTGGGCGCCAAAAGATCCAGCGGCCAAAATGATCCGTCCTCTTCCGATGTGCTCATCCAGCAGGATAGCGCAATGACTGCTAAAACGCCCAGTACCCAGCGCTGCGCCCTCGCCTTTGCCGTACCTTTCGGGCGCGGCGTATGCTTTCGCCGAAGCGGCCGTCGCTTCGGTCGAATTTGTCTTTTCCTTTGCTTATATGCGATCCCCTTATGCTTCATGGCACAGCCTCCCTGTGCACGTTTATGCATGGAAAAAACAAAAAAGAACCCCGCCCGTTCGGTTGACAAATCCCCCTACGCCTAGGTACAATAAGGAATGGTTTTGTGCACCTATAGCTCAGTAGGATAGAGCGACCGCCTCCTAAGCGGTAGGCCACAGGTTCGAATCCTGTTAGGTGCGCCATATCGGAGCGGAATCAATCGTTCCGATTTTTTTATTTCTCTGATGGCCATTTCTTTGCGCTGTTCAGCTTTGGCCACCGTTGCCTGCAATTGTGGCTTACTTGTTGCTCTTTTTTTAAGAATTGGTTAATTTTTTATTCTCGTTTTTCTTTTGTGGTAGAATATTTTTTATTCATATTCAACAAAGAAGGGGGATACGGCATGAGCCAAGACGATATTTCCCGGCTCCATCCAAATCCAGAAGAGGGGCTGTCCGACGAACAAGTACAACAACGAATTCGTCAGGGATTGCAAAATCAGGCGCCTCCGGCCATCAGTAAAACCATCGGTCAGGTTTTTAAGGAAAATATCTGTACCCTATTCAACTTATTTAATGTATTGATTGCATTGGCCTTGGCGCTGGTGGGCGCCTGGTCCAACATGGTATTTATCCTTATCATCGCGCTCAACACCTGTATCGGCATTGCACAGGAGCTACATGCCAAGCGTTTGGTAGACAAGCTCTCCCTTTTATCCCGTCCTACCGCCCATGTAATGCGCGAGGGAAAAGAACAAGAAGTTTCCGTCAGCGACCTGGTATTGGATGATGTGTTGATTTTGCAGAGCGGCCAACAGATCTGTGCCGATGCCACTTTGCTTTCCGGCCAAATCGAAGCCAACGAAGCACTATTGACGGGGGAATCCGATCCCATCCATAAAAATCCCGGGGATACAGTGCTATCCGGCAGCTTTGTCATCAGCGGCAAATGCGCGGCGGTGGTAGATCATGTTGGGGCGGAAAACTACGCCACAAAACTTTCTGCCGAGGCCAAAAAGTTGAAAAAGCTTCATTCTGAGCTGATGACTTCCATGCAAAAGGTCACTCGCTTTACTGGCTTTTTCATTGTGCCGCTGGGCATAATTCTGTTTTTAGAGGCCATTTTGCTGCGGCAAACGGCCCTGCCGGATGCGGTGATTTCCACCTCTGCCGGGCTCCTGGGTATGCTGCCAAAAGGGCTTGTGCTGCTCATCAGTATTTCCCTGGCCGTGGGCGTAATCCGCTTGGCCAAAAAACAAATTTTGGTACAGGCCTTGTTTTCGCTGGAAACGCTGGCCCATGTAGATGTGCTTTGCCTGGACAAAACCGGCACGCTCACCGAAGGCAATATGCAGGTGGAGGCCGTGCATCCCCTATGCCAAACGCCCCCTGTACCGGTGAAAAAGATGATCGGTTCCTTTTTGCAGCACACCGACGATAACAACGCTACCTTTCAGGCGCTAGACCGCTATTTCCCGAAAAGCAACACCTACAGCCCTACGGATAAGATTGCCTTTTCCTCTCAACGCAAATGGAGCGGTATGACGTTTGGCGATCATGGCACTTTGGTTTTGGGCGCCCCCGAGCGCCTGTTGTCCGAAGCGCTGCCAGCCTCTCTCATGCAAGAGGTTGAAAATGGGGCGCGTGTGCTCATTGCAGGCTGGACCCCGCAACCCATTGCCATAGATCAGCCGCTTCCGCCGTTGACGCCGCTTTGCGCCATCGTCATTTCGGATGTCATTCGCAAAGGCGCCCGGGAAACCCTGGCCTATTTTCAGCGCGAAGGAGTGGATGTAAAGGTCATTTCTGGCGACAACCCGACAGCCGTTTGCGCCATTGCCAAGCGGGCCGGCCTTGCCAACGCCTCCTCTTTCATCGATATGACGGGCATAGATACACCTGAAGAGATTGCCCGGGCTGCGCGTACTTACACCGTTTTCGGCCGCGTTACCCCCGCGCAGAAAAAGCAGCTCGTACAGGCCCTGCAGGCACAAGGGCATTCCGTTGCCATGACGGGCGACGGTGTGAACGACATCCTAGCCCTGCGCGAAGCGGATTGTAGCATTGCCATTGCCGAAGGCAGCGACGCTGCCCGCCAGGTTTCTCAGCTGGTACTGCTTCACTCCGACTTTACCGCCCTGCCCAGCGTATTGTTGGAAGGACGCCGCGTCGTCAACAATATCACGCGGGTAGCAGGGGTCTTTTTTGTCAAAACCCTTTATTCGCTCATGTTGTCCCTAATCTGTGTTTTCGGCAACATACCCTTCCCCTTTGCGCCGATCCAAATCACGCTGATCGATCTTATCATCGAAGCGTACCCGTCCTTCTTCCTCTCCTTTGAGCCGGATGGGCGGAGGATCAGTGGCACCTTCCTGGGCTCCGTACTGCGGCGTGCACTGCCCAACGCCTTGGCCGTGGTCTGTACTGTCATGGCCGCATATATATGGACGCCTTCTCTTGGCTTTACTGCCGATCAGACAACGCTACTTATGTATCTGCTTGTTGGCACAGTGGGTTGCATGGCGGTATGTAAAGCCTGCTATCCTTTCAATGTGCTGCGTCTGTTTTTAGCCTGTACCGTTCCTATCGGCTACTTTGCCGCCGTGATTATATTTCATGGCATGTTGGATCTTACAGCGCTCTCCGCTGTGCTCTACCAGCCCTGGGCCATATTGGCGGCCTGTGCGCTTATATTAGAGCGTATCTTTTCCAAATGCCTGGCCAATGTATCATTCAAGCATCTATGAGTTTGGCTTTTATAAGCGCTGGTAAATTCTGCCAGCGCTTTTCTTTTTAGATGTCAGACATATTTCATGATTTTTTATCATTTCACCTTTGCTTTCTGCTCTTAACCGTAAGGGAAAAAAACAGAATTCACGCTCTTTTTGTCTTCCCTTCTTCTTTATTTTCCGTGGTTTTATGCGTACAATCCCCTTTTTATTTCGTCAAAGATTTCAAAATTATGAATATTGTGTTAAAAGAGGGGTTCCTTGGGCATACTGAGAATCGTTCAAGCTGTATGGCATCCAAGGCCCTTGGCCCATACGTAAAAGAAAGGAAGTATCATGCAAATACGAATTTGCCAAACACCTTTGAAAGCAAGATGTGCACGCGCACATGAGGTGATCTTATGAAGTGGTTGGCTACCCTTTTGATTGTAACGCAAATTTGTTCCCAGGCTGTAGCCATCGAAAAGAACCAGGAACAG
>UREB01000009.1 GCA_900546685.1 uncultured Eubacteriales bacterium
TATGTAGGTATTGCATATATCTGCCTGTCATGAGCCGACGGATAGCGGGCTCATTCGTCATGTCGTGATCCGCCACAATGAACTGGGGCAATTTCTTGTCTGTCTCGTATCGGTAAAACCGCTGCCACATGCAGATAAACTGGCCGCTATGCTGCAAGCTGAGCCAGGATATTGCGGGCTGGTAGAAAACATCAATCCCGATAAGACCAACGTTATTTTTGGCGCTGTAGAGCATCTGTTGGATGGGCAGTCTACGCTTCCCATCACCCTTTGTGGGTTAAAGTTTGAAGTGTCCGTCCGTTCGTTTTTCCAGGTCAATCTTTCCCAGGCGGAGCGCCTGTATCAATGCGCCCTTTCCCGGGCTATGCTGACGGGACAGGAAACCGTGGTGGATGCTTACTGCGGCGTAGGCTCAATGTCTCTTTTGTTTGCACAGCAGGCTAGGCGCGTCATCGGTATAGAATGTGTTGCGCCGGCGGTGGCAAATGCCAAGCATAACGCTAGCATCAATGGGCTGGAAAACGCTTCATTTATCTGCGATTATGCTGAAAAGGCACTGCCGCACCTTTGTCGTGAGGGCTTAGCGCCGGATGTGCTGCTGCTTGATCCGCCCCGCAAGGGCTGCGACCGGGCGGTTTTAGACGCCGCCATTCAAAGCGGCGTGCCTCGTATCGTCTATGTCTCTTGTGACCCAGCCACCCAAGCTAGGGATGCTGCGATCCTCGCGGAGGCCGGCTATCGCATCAGCGATGTACAAGGAGTGGATATGTTTTGCCAAACTCCCCATGTGGAAACAGTTTGTCATTTCATGCGATAGGAGGAATTGTAACTCATATGAAGGTCATTGCCCATATCCACACAGATTTCCCTGAAAAGTTCGGTATTCCGCGGCAAAGCGGCCTAGTAGAATCCTTGCAAGGCCGCATCGTTTTTGAACCCCCTTATCGCAACCCTGAGGCCCTGCGCGGGTTGGAGGCCTTTTCGCATATCTGGCTCATTTGGGAGTTTTCACAATCTGTTCGGCAGACATGGTCTCCCACCGTACGTCCTCCGCGTCTGGGGGGCAATGCCCGTATGGGGGTATTTGCTACCCGTTCCCCCTTTCGGCCCAATCCCATCGGCCTGTCCTGTGTACGGCTGGAAAAAATTCAATACACTTCTCATTTGGGGCCCGTTTTGCATGTGTTGGGCGCAGATATGGTGGATGGTACGCCCCTTTATGACATTAAGCCCTATTTGCCCTTTACCGATAGCCATCCTAAGGCGTCCTCTGGCTTTGCCGAGGAAAGGCTATCTTATGCATTGGAAGTAAATTTCCCTAAAGAGCATTTTGAGAAAGTGCCAGTCCAGTATCAAAAAGCGCTCACAGAGCTTCTCGCTCAAGACCCTAGGCCTTCCTATCAACGGGATGCAGCGCGGATTTATGGCCTTTCTTTTGCTGGGATGGAGGTACGCTTTACCGTTTCCGGCCGGGTATTGACGGTATGCGGCATCTCCTTTTCTGCTCCATTTTAAGAAATGATGGTTAATTTATTTATATGTTTATGCTATAATAAGCAAAAGTTGCCATTTTACCGTGTTTTTTCTGGATTTCGGATCAAACACTGTTCTTTTTACAGGTATTTGCCGGAACAAAAATCATCCTGGTCAGAAGGGGTGGCATAAAATGCAACCTTGCACGCATGGTTCTTTGTTGCTTTTCCTTCTTCCTCCCTGCTTTGGAACATCTTTTGATTGCACAAAATCACTGGTGTATTCTCTACCAAAGCCGGCGGGTCTGTTTGTGTTATCTGTAACATTGATGCTTATCGCTGTCTGTCCGTGCTTGTGCACAGTTTGAATGGGCAGCTTTTTCTTTTTATTCTCTGCGGAAACAAAAGGGGGAGCCATGAGCGGTTCTTGGAAGGACATTACAAAGGAAACTTTGCGTCACTATTATTGTGACAAGCATATGAGCGATCAACAAATTGGGGCGCTATTCAACGTAACACGCAATCAAGTATCCTACAAGCGGCGATATTATCATATTACGCGTAAAGATGCGCTGCCGGTGTACAATGAAAAGATCATCGCTTATATACGTATTTTAGGCTTTAACAGAATGATGCAGGACGCTACCAAACACCGGCGTATCAATCAGCTATTACATGTGCCGTTCCACCTATTGCGCCACGACCACGATTACAAGGATATCCATGTATCTTTTTTTGGCAGCGTGATTGT
This sequence comes from uncultured Eubacteriales bacterium, assembly GCA_900546685.1. Taxonomy (GTDB): domain Bacteria; phylum Bacillota; class Clostridia; order Christensenellales; family QAND01; genus UMGS1975. The sequence goes on from UREB01000009.1 coordinate 2,224, forward strand.
GCTTTCTACTGATCATACGTCGATAGAAAGCTTTGATCGTATCTATCGATATGTATCGCTATTGACACAGTCCTATCTAGCGTATTATGGGGTTTTGCTTCGCGGTGCGATCTGTATCGGGCACTTATATCATGATGACCAGTTTGTCTTTGGCCCTGCTTTTGCCAAGGCGCAATCCATGGAGAAAAATGTAGCGCGTTTTCCCCGCATCATCATCGACGCCAGCGATCTGCATATAGGTCTAAGAAGCCATCATGCGAAGAATAAAAACCAAATCAAAGATCGCTTTATCTTTTCCGATGACGGATATTATTATCTGGATTGTTTTTATAACAACAAAAAACAGCATAATAATTTGATTTTACAGCGGGCTAAGGGGCATTTGAGCAGCATATCCGTTGAAAACCAGCACGATTACGAAAAGATTGTCTGGATGAAAAAAGAACTGGAGCGTCCCAATCCACCCAAAACAAGGGAGTCTTATTGATGTGTTGCTATCCATCCGATTTTGAAGCCAAATTCCGGACGCTCCTTGCCGACCAGGCAGACGCCTTCTTTCAAAGCCTCGCACAGCCAAGCGTGCAGGGGCTGAGGGTCAATCTATGCAAAACGAGTGCAAACGCTTTTCTCGCGGACAGCGGATTGTCGTTGACCTCTGTACCTTGGTGCGCCGAGGGGTTTTATGTGGAAAATCCGGCCCAGCGACCAGGCAAGCATCCCTACCATGAAGCGGGCGTATATTATCTGCAAGATCCCAGCGCCATGGCGCCGGTTACGCTGTTGGCGCCCAGGGTTGGCGATCGCGTATTGGATCTTTGTGCGGCGCCAGGCGGCAAAAGCACACAGATTGCAGCCCTCACTGGAGTTGACGGCTTTTTGCTTGCCAACGAAATCCATCCTCAGCGCAGCCGACAGCTTTCTCAGAATATAGAGCGCATGGGCTTTGCCAACACCATCGTATCCAATGAATCGCCGGCGCATTTGGCTGCCCGCTTGCCTGGATTCTTTGACAAGATATTGGTAGATGCGCCCTGCTCCGGCGAGGGAATGTTCCGAAAAAAACAAGAGGCCCGGCAGCATTGGAGCGCAAAAAACGTCCTATTTTGCCATGATCGCCAGTTGGAAATTTTGGCGCAAGCCGCCATCATGCTTCGGCGTGGAGGCCGTTTGGTCTATTCCACCTGCACATTTTCCCCAGAGGAAGATGAGCAAACCATCGTCGATTTTCTTTCCCTGCATGCGGAATTTGAGATTGAAGAACAGCCGGCTTTCTTTTTTGATGCCGGGCAGCCCTCCTGGGCGCATCCTGCGCTGCCCCAGCTTGTGCATACGCACCGGCTATGGCCGCATCGCCAGCGCGGTGAAGGGCATTTCGTCGCTGTGCTACGCAAATCTACATCGGCACACCTGGCCCGTACAAAGGCGCCGTCCGGTAAGTGGGTCTCAAAGATGCCTACAGCTTATGCGGCGTTTGCAGGTCAGTTCATTGTCAACGCTCCGTCAGGCCCGTTTTTGCTTTTTGGAGAGCATCTATACCAACCTCCCTGCCAAGCACCCTCTTTGGATGGCCTAAGGATTCTGCGTCCCGGGCTCCATTTAGGGCGCATTGTTAAAAACCGCTTTGAGCCTTCCCATGCTCTTTCTCATTCTCTTATGCCGAGGCAGGCGCGCACCCTATACACGCTCTCTCCGGATGGGCCGGAGGTCGAACGCTATCTGAGAGGCGATGCGCTTTCTTTTGATCAAGGAATGGGTTGGTGCCTCGTATGTGTAGGCCGCTTCCCGTTGGGATGGGGCAAGGCCTCGGACGGCCAGCTGAAAAATCATTTCCCCAAAGGGCTTAGATGGCTTTGACCGTTCTGCGCATATGGATCGTTACTTTTGGATAAGCTGGTTACAAAAAAATCACTGGTTTCTCTTTATGTGGAAATGTGTTTTAATACCTAATAAGCTTTCAGCTGGCATCCATGTGAAAGCAAATTTATCAACAGACACAGAGCAGTATGCCTGTGTGCTGATTAGAAAGAAGCAAATTTGAAAGTACTTATACTATCCTGCAATACGGGACAAGGGCATAATTCGGCTGGCAAAGCGTTGTTTGAATGCTTTACGCACAGCGGTATCCCTTGTGAGATGAAAGATGCGCTGTCCTTTGCCGGCGAAAAGGCCTCCCGTCTTGTATCCAGCGGCTATATCAATATGGCAACTCATGCACCCAATCTATTCCGCTGTCTATATGCGGCCGGCGGCTTGGTGAGCACTTCACGCTCCAAATCGCCCGTCTATTGGGCAAATGTCAGTTATACCGATGCCCTGCATCGGTACATCCTCGACAAGGGGTTTGATACCATTATAACGCCTCATCTGTTTCCGGCCGAGGCTCTAACGCATCTGCTGCGCAAGCACGGCCTTGCCGCCCGTTGCTACGCTGTTGCTACGGATTATACCTGCATCCCCTTCTGGGAGGAAACGGAGCTGCATGGGTATTTTATTCCGCATCGGGACCTCATTCCGGAATTTGTGGAAAAGGGGCTGCCCCGCGAACGGCTATTTCCCCTGGGCATCCCGGTATCGTCCAGATTTGCACAGCATACCAGCCAAAAGCAAGCACGGCATAGCCTGGGCCTGCCGGAAGAGGGAAAGCTTTTTCTGATGATGAGCGGAAGCATGGGATTCGGCAATCTCGAAGACCTTTTGGCCCGTCTGCTGCGGCTTTGTCTGCGCGGCGAGCATATCCTTGTTCTGGGCGGCACCAATGAGCGGATGAAGCAACGCTTACGAACACGTTACGGAGGCCATCCCCAAGTCAGCATTTTGGACTTTACAACACAGGTGCCTTTGTATATGGACGCATGCGATCTTGTCTTTACAAAGCCAGGTGGCTTGACCAGTACAGAGGCGGCAGTGAAAAACCTCCCGCTGGTGCATACAGCGCCCATTCCGGGCTGCGAAACCAAAAATGCGCGGTTTTTCCAGCAGCATTTGCTTTCCATTTCGGAAAAAAATCCGGATACGCTGTTGAATCAGGCCTATGCGCTGGCATATGATGAGGCGGCCCAGCGCACTATGCTGGCAGCGCAGCGTAAGCACATTCCCCGCAATGCTGCCGAGCAGATCTACCGGCATATTGTCAGCGAAACCATGCTCAAGGAGCGAGCAGTATGATCTTATCGTATTTATTTCATATTTTCATAGGGTTTTTATCCGGCAGCATTTTATACAGCTATCTATGGCCCAAATGGATCTGCCATATAGATATTACACAGCTTAGCGACGACCATAACCCCGGCACCTTTAACGCCATGAAACTGGCAGGGCCCCGGGTGGGTATTTTGTGTCTGGTTTGCGATGTGTGCAAGGGGTTCTTCCCTCTATGGTTTGCCTCCAAGGCGCTCTCCTGGCAGCATCCGCTGTTTGCCGTTGTGCTGGCCGCTCCTGTGTTTGGGCATGCGTATTCCCCGTTTTTCCATGGGCGCGGCGGCAAGGCCATTGCCGTCAGCTTTGGCTGTCTGTTGGGGCTATGGCCGTTTTGTAACTTACTCGTGCTATTGGCAGGATTCTATTTGTTTTTCTCGCTGGTCGTCGTCATACATCCGCATCGGCTCCGGACGGTTTGGGTCTATCGCCCCTTTGCGTTTTCCTGTTGGTTCTTCGTCCCCTTCGCTGCCCTTTCGCTGGGCAGTCTGCTCATTGCGGCGGTAGTAATTTTGAAAAATTCCTATGTCCCCGAGCATGAGCAGAGTACTGTATCGCTATGGGGCCGTCCACATGCGGAAAAATAAAAAGAGCCATATGGCTCTTTTTTTATTTCAACCTTTCCTCTGGCACTGTCTTTTTCCTCAGCTTTTGTTTTGTATTCTGCCCAATCAGTGTATACGCCACAGCAAACAACGGAATAAACACCAGCATCCCCAAAACACCAAACGTGCTGCCACCCAGCGTGACCGCCACCAGAACCCACATAGAGGGCAAGCGTACCGAATGGCCCACAACGCGCGGGTATACAAGATTTGCCTCTAACTGCTGTAAAGCCAAAAACACCACTATAAACCAAAACGCCTGTATGGGGTTTACCATCAGAATGAAAAACGCCCCGAAAATACATCCGATAAAGGCGCCAAAAACGGGAATCAATGCCGTAAACGCCACCAGTACGCCGATGAGCATCGCATATGGAAATCCCAGCAGCCACAGCGTAACGACAAACATGCAGCCAAGGATCAAGGCCTCCACACACTGACCTGAAAGAAAGCTGGCAAACGTCCGTTCTGTCAGACGGCCTATTTCTACGATGTTTTGCGCGCGTCTATCCGGTAAATTGGCATACAACAGCATCTTTGCCTGGCGCACCAAAATTTCCTTTCTGGCCAATAGATAGACGGCAAAGACAAAACTGATGAAAAAGCTGACCATACCGCTGACAACCGAAACCGTGGCGCTGACAAGTCCGCCCACCAGGTTCAGCGCGCCATGCTGAAGGAATGTATAAACCTGGTCCAGTACTGCGCTCCAATCAATCTGTAACCCCTCGATCCATTCCACCAGCTGCGGCGTCTTTTGGGCATAAGGCGCCATCCATTGCTGTATTCTAGCAAGCCCCTGCGGTATGCTGCTTTTCAGCATTCCAAAGGAATGGGCCAGCTGTGGGAAAATAAATCTTCCAACGGCCCAGAATACAACAATCAACAGCACCAGCGTCAGCAGCAGACTCAAAGGCCGCTTAGCTTTTTTCAGCCATCCCTTTTTCACATGTCCAAACAGCTTTGCCTCTAAAAAGCGCATGGGTACATTGAGAATAAAGGCAATGCATCCTCCTATCAAAAAGGGGGAGACCAAGCCCAGCACGGTGCCTACCGCTCTTCCCACGATATCCAAATGCTGCATCGCTGCAAACAGTACGATGGCAAAGGTGAGGATCCCAATGATTTTCTTTGTGGACATCTTTTCCACAGTACTATCCCTCCTTTGGGGGTATTGTGGTTATTATAGCGTATAATGCCACAAAAATCCTAGGGATCTTACTTTAACTTGCATCTGCTGTCATTTGCTGGTAAGATACAAGCGTTTGGGATACATCCCTATTCTTTTGTTTTATTTAAGTCCATTTTTCAGCTCAGCATAGCAAAGAAAATAAGTTTCGCTGCATTCGGTACAATAAAGGATGTCGGCTGTTTTTTGCTGTCCGAATTAAGGAGATGTTTCGTATGAAGTATGATGTTATCATCGTGGGTGCAGGCCCGGCCGGGATTTTTACCGCCATCGAGATGATCCAGAAAAAAAGTCAGAAAAAGATCCTGATCATCGAAAAAGGCAGCCCTATCGAGAAGCGGAAATGCCCCAAGTCCGTCACAAAGGAATGTGTTAGCTGCAAGCCTTCTTGCCATATCACATCGGGCTTTTCCGGTGCAGGCGCGTTTTCAGATGGAAAGCTTTCGTTAAGCTATGAGGTAGGCGGAGATCTGCCCCGTCTGATCGGCGCTACCAAGGCACAAGAGACCATTGATTATACCGATCAAATCTATTTAAGCTATGGTGCCGACCCTAAGGTGGAGGGCGTCAGCGATACGGAAAAGATCAAGGCCATCCGGAAAAATGCCATTGCTGCCGGCTTAAAGCTTGTGGATTGCCCCATCCGCCATTTGGGCACGGAAATGGCGCAGGAAATCTACGGCAAGATCGAACAGCATCTGTTGGCCAGTGGAGTGGAGATTTTGTTTCACCATGCCTGCGAGGATCTTTTGATTGAAGACGGAGTCTGCCGGGGCGTGCTGGTCAGCGATGCTTTCCATCCGGAACAAACGCAGAGAATATCTGCTGATACCGTCGTGGTTGCCGCCGGGCGAAAAGGCGCGGATTGGCTGGAAAGCGTCTGTGAAAAGCACGGCGTTGCCCACCAGCCCGGTACAGTGGATATCGGTGTGCGCGTAGAAGTAAGAAACGAGGTCATGGAGGAAGTCAACAACGTACTCTATGAATCCAAGCTCATTGGCTATCCACCGCCGTTTGAAAACAAGGTGCGCACTTTCTGCCAAAACCCAGGCGGATTTGTCGCGCAGGAAAACTATGACAACAATCTAGCTGTAGTAAACGGACATTCCTACAAAAAACTGAAAAGCGACAATACAAACGTCGCCATTTTGTGTTCCCACAACTTCAGCACGCCGTTCAATCAGCCCATTGCCTACGCCAAACGGGTCGGCGAATTGGTGAATATGCTTGCCAACGGCCATATTCTGGTGCAGCGTTTCGGCGATATTTTGAGCGGAAAGCGTACCTGGCCAGAGGAATTGGAGCGCAGCAATGTGCGCCCCACCATGCCGGATGCGGTGGCAGGCGATATCACCAGCGCTTTGCCTTACCGTACCATGATGAATATCATCAGCTTTATCCAAGCGTTTGATAAGATCGTCCCCGGCTTTGCCAGCAACGAAACGCTGCTCTATGCTCCGGAGATCAAATTTTACTCCAACCGGATCCAAATGGATGAGCAATTCAATACCAACATCAAAGGGCTACATTGCTTAGGCGACTCCAGCGGCTGGACCAGAGGGCTGATGATGGCTTCCAGCATGGGTGTGCTGATGGGGCGTGCTCTGGCATAATACGCATTGCAAAGGCAGGCCCCAAGGCCTGCCTTTCTTCTTTTCTTCCACGGCAAAATGCGGTATAGTAAGCATAGCGAAATATTGGCTAAAGGAGCGTTAAAAAGATGAAAAAAATCGGATTTATCGGTGTAGGCGTCATGGGCAAGTCGATGGTGCGCAACTTGATGAAGCATGGCTTTGAGGTATCCATTTACGCGCGCACAAAAGCAAAGGTTGAGGATGTTTTGAACGATGGTGCGCTTTGGTGCGACACCATGGCCAGCTGTGCAGCAGACCGCGACGCCGTCATCACCATGGTGGGTTACCCCAAAGATGTCGAGGAAGTCTACTTTGGTCAAGACGCAATTTTGGCCAACGCAACCCAAGGCTGTGTGCTCATCGATATGACGACGACCAGCCCCCAGCTTGCTGTAAAAATCGAAGCCGCGGCAAAAGAAAAAGGCTTAAAAGCTCTGGACGCCCCGGTATCCGGCGGAGATGTTGGCGCGAAAAACGGCACACTGTCCATCATGGTAGGCGGCGAAAAAGAAACCTATGAACAATGCCTGCCCATTTTCCAAGCAATGGGCACTACCATCCTGTATGAAGGCAAAGCAGGTACGGGCCAGCATACAACAATGGCCAACCAAATTGCCTTGGGCGGCGCCATTGCCGGCGTATGCGAAGCCATGACCTATGCCAAAAAGGTAGGGCTGGATCTCCAAACCATGCTGGATTCCATCAGCCAAGGCGCTGCCGGCTCCTGGCAAATGAGCAACATGGCGCCACGGATGCTCAAGGGTGATTTTGATCCTGGCTTTTTCATTAAGCATTATATCAAGGATATGAATATTGCCATCGAAGAAGCCGGCCAAGTAGGGCTGAAAATGCCTGTCTTGCAGGAGGTGCATGATATGTATCAGTTGCTGGATGATCAGGGAATGGGCGATCTTGGTACGCAGGCGCTCATCAAGTATTTTGACAAATAAATGTCCATACTTCGGCAATGCTGCAAAAGGGCTTGATTCCAAGCCCTTTTTTCATTATACTCTTTGAAAACATGTGGCCATGCAAGGTTTTCCTTTCGTTGGGCAAACTGTAAAAAAACAACAGGGGTGCCTCGAATGAGAAAGAAATTGGTTGGCCGTGATTGGCAAAAACAGCGTGTTGTACAAAGTATTTTGAAGGACGTAAGGGACGATCTGCACGACGATGCCCTCGTCCATCGTATCTTGCATGAAAAAGTATCCCAAGACCCAGCCATGCAGCACGAGACATTTGGACAACGCGCCGCAGATAAATTGGCTGCCTTTGCCGGCAGTTGGCTTTTTTTGCTTACCTTTGTGGTATTGCTGCTGGGGTGGATGATCTTCAATGCCGTCATGGCAGCCCGCGCCTTTGATCCTTACCCCTATATTTTGCTGAATCTGGTGCTGTCTTGTTTGTCCGCTATACAGGCTCCCATTTTGATGATGAGCCAAAATCGGCAGGGAGATAAGGATCGGCTACGGGCGGAAAACGATTTTCAGGTAAATTTGAAAACGGAATTCATCATTGAGGATCTGCATCATAAATTGGAAGAAGCGCTTATGGGCCAACAAGAACTGCATGAGGCTCTGGAAGCGCTTACTGCAAAGATAGAACGATCAGGAGGATCGCATGAAACGGATACCCCTTCCCTTTAAGGACTTTTTTCTTCTCACCTTTGGCACCTTGCTGGTGGCCGTCGGCGTTTATTTTTTTAAGTTTCCCAACGATTTTTCCACCGGCGGCGTCAGCGGCCTTTCCATCCTGCTTGGGCGCGTACTGCCCATGGTATCGCCCTCTTTTTTGGTCGCTGTTATCAACGTCCTGTTTCTTCTCGTCGGTTTTTTCTTCATCAGCTCGGATTTTGGCGCTCGGACGATATACTGCACGCTTCTCTTCTCCCTCTCCATTCAGGGCATGGAATGGATTTTCCCTCTCTCTGCCCCCATTACCGACCAACGTCTGCTGGAACTGATCTTTTCCGTCTGCCTGCCAGCCATCGGGACAGCCATATTGTTCCACCAAAACGCCAGCACAGGCGGTACGGACATTGCTGCGATGCTGCTTCGGAAGTTTACCTCGCTGGATATCGGCAAATCCATGATGTGCATCGATTTTTTTATTGCCTTTGCCGCCCTCTTCCTCTTTGATATAGAAACGGGGCTGTTCTCCCTGTTCGGTGTTTTCCTCAATTCCCTGGTCATCGATTATGTAACAGAGAATTTGACAAGACGAAAAAGCCTTTCCATCATCACCTCCCATCCGGAGGAGACCTGCCGGTATATCACAACGCATCTAAGGCGAGGCGCCACCGCATGGCAGGCGCGCGGTGCTTATACGCAGGAAAACGTAGCGGTAGTCCTAACGGCCTTAAACCGCATGCAAGCCAACGACGTGCGCAAATATGTTAAAAGTATCGATCCGGAAAGCTTTGTCATCGTTAGCAACACGAGCGAGATCTTTGGCAAGGGATTTGAAAAATCCTAATATCGTTTTATTATAAACAGGCACGATATTTTCTCTTCTCATTTTCGGCTTGTATGCTATAATAAAGGCTCTGTAATATTGCTAAGCATTCTAGGAGAAAACAATGGAAATTCTTCCTGTAACGCCGGATAGGCTGCCAGAGGCCCTTTCGTTATGCTGGAACGTCTTTTGCCAATACAATGCGCCTACCTTCCCCTCTGAGGGAATCGGTACTTTTCACGCATACCTACACCCGGATCATATCGGCCCTCAATGCAAAACGGGCCGTTTACAGCTCTATGCCGCATACCAGGAATCGCAGATGATCGGCGTTTTGGCCCTACGTGGTTTTTCGCACATCAGCCTTCTATTTGTAGAGAGCGTCTACCAAGGCCAAGGCGTTGGCAGCGCATTGATACGCTATGCACTGTTTTTAGCCAAAAAAGCCTGGCGTACGAGCCTTAGTGTGCACGCTGCTCCGTATGCGCTTGCTTTCTACCATGGTTGCGGGTTTGAGGATATTGGGCCGCAGACCATGCAAAACGGGATTCTTTATACACCGATGCGGCATTTGCTACAATAAAAAAGAGACAAGCAAATGCTTGCCTCTTTTGGTTTTATAAGATCAGCCTCTGGTCTTTCCGCCCGCTACGTTGATGGTGACGCCGCAGACAAAGCTGGCACGGTCGCTGGCCAGGTAATTCACCATGTCCGCTACCTCCGTCAGCTTGCCAGAGCGGCCCAGCGGCGTGGTAGAGGTCTTGCTGTATCCGGCCCTCAGCTCGTCCACAGTGATGCCGCGGGTATAGCTCAGCGCAGTCTCGTATTCTAGGGTACGCAGGCCAGTTGCTTCCAAAATGCCGGGAGCAACGCCTACCACGCGGACATTGTGCTTACCGAGCTCCTTAGCCCAAGAACGGGTTAACGCGTTGACGGCCGCCTTGGTGGCTGCATAGATGCTCTGGCCCTCCGAGCCTTCCAGCCCGCATTCCGAAGACATATTGATGATCACGCCTTCTTTTCGCGCAACCATATCACGAGCCACGGCCTGTGCGCACAGGTATACGCCCTTAAAATTGATGGCGCTTACTTTATCCCACACTTTATCATCCAGCTCATATTTCCCTTTGGGGTCTTTAGGATCTACCAGCAGGCGTGGAATGTTGATGCCAGCATTGTTTACCAACACATCGATCTGCCCAAAGGCAGCTTTGGCTTTTTCCACCATCGCCTCTACGCTTTCGCGGCTCGTTACATCCGTCACCACATATTCAAATTTTCCGTTCGCCTCATCAAATTCCGGGGCGTTAGGGTTGATGTCACAGACGACGACATTGGCGCCGTTTTGCAAAAATTCCTGCGCCACAGCCTTTCCAATCCCGGACGCTCCGCCCGTCACAACGACTGTTTTGCCTTCCAAATTCAGCCAAGATGTTGCCATATCATTTATCCTCCAAATCTTTGATTTGGCCTATCCCTGCGCATGTCAAGGACGCCTGTCTGCCTATCCAGCAGAAACTGCATAGTACAATCATTTTCTTCTTTTTCAATATATAGTTTTTAATGGAATATTGTCAAGCGATGCGCCTTTCTACCAGGCGTTTTTTCGTCTTTCCCTTTTGGCGGACAAAGTCAAAGTTCGGGTGTTCTTTTTTTCTAAGGAGTATGGTACGATAAAGGTATGGCGGCTTTGCCAAAATACTATGGAAAAGGGGTTATTTTATGAAGTTTGACATCAACCAGCTCGAATGGATTTATCCGCCCAAACAGTCCTTTCTTTCCGCGGAAAAGATCGTAATTACCACCGACCCTTTGACAGACTGCTGGCAAAGAACGCATTACGGATTTCAAAAGGACAACGCCCATGCGCTCGTGCTGCCGCTAAAGGAAGATTTTTGCTTTACCTTCAAAGCCTCCTTTGTCTATGGTGCACAATACGATCAATGTGGTTTGATGGTGTACCAGGATAGCGACAATTGGTTTAAGGCCTCCATAGAATACATCGACGATTCCTTGCAACAGCTCGGCAGCGTGGTCACAGCCAATGGCTATTCCGATTGGGCCATGCAGGATATTGATACCAGCGTACAAGCCATCTATTACCGTTTATCCAGAAGCAGGACGGATTTCTGCATAGAATACAGCCTGGACGGCATCGCGTTTTCACAAATGCGCGTGTTTCATTTTGAAAAGGGCGCCGGGGTTCTGCGTACCGGTCTCTATGCCTGTAGTCCTTCCGATCATCAGTTCGATGCAACATTCAGCGAATTTACGCTTACGAAAAACCAATGGTAAGCTTACAAAAAAAGTCAAAAAAGGCGGCAAAATATGCCGCCTTTTTTCCGTTTTGAACTTGCCCACATATGATATACTGATGATAGAAACCAAATGTACTGGAGGTGTTCTTTATGAAGACGATTTATTGTATCACCGGAGCCAATGGCCATCTCGGCAATGTCTTGGTTCAAAAGCTATGTCTTCTGGGTCATCAAGTACGTGCATTGATGCTGCCCGGCGATCAAAGTCACCTGGCCCCTTGTCCACAGCTGACCATATATCAAGGAAATATTTGCGAACAGGACACCTTGACGGCCTTTTTTGACTGCCCGCCGGATAGCGAGCTGGTGGTAATTCATGCAGCCGGCATCGTAAGCATTGCTTCTAAAGTGCAAAGAAATGTATATGACGTCAATGTAAACGGAACCAAAAATATCATTGCGATGTGCTTGGCGCATCGGGTACGCCGTCTGGTTCATATCTCCTCCGTGCATGCCCTAAAGGAACAGCGGCAAGGCTGTTGGATCTATGAACAAACGAAGTTTGATCCCGCGCACGTTGTAGGGGCCTATGCCAAGACCAAGGCGGAGGCCACTCAGGCCGTATTGGATAGCGTAGAGCAAGGGCTGGATGCCGTCATCGTACACCCCTCCGGTATTCTGGGGCCCTTTGACTATGGCCACGGCCATTTAACGCAAATGGTGGAGGATTATCTAAACGGGCGTTTGAAGGCCTGCGTACGCGGTGGATATGATTTTGTCGATGTGCGGGATGTGGCGGATGGCATCATTGCAGCGGCAGAAAAAGGCAAGAAAGGCGCCTGCTATATTCTATCCAATCACTATATGCCAGTAGAGGATCTATTGTACCTGGTGCATAAGGTCAGCGGCAAGCGCCCGATCCGTATCGTGCTGCCCATGTGGTTTGCCAAAGGAACCGCCGGCCTATCCGAATTGTATTATAAGCTATTGCACCAAAAGCCACTGTATACCAGCTACTCTCTGTATACCCTGACAAGCAATGGCCTGTTTTGCCATGACAAGGCAACAGAGGAGCTTGGATATCAGCCTCGCCCCCTCATCGAGACCGTAGAGGATACCGCAACTTTTCTCTATGCCGAAGGGCGTATTCATGATAAAAAGCACCGGCTTATGTTGAAGCAGCCGGCGCATCTGCAATCCATGTTGCCGTAAAGGAGGCTGGGTCGTTGCTTTTCGCTGAACTTGCAAGCTTTCAACCTTTTGATGAGCATCAACTGGCAGCAGCCGATCAGATTCGGTTTGCTTGGCAATCGTTTGGCGCGCAGCTGTATACGCGGGAAAATCCGGTCTGCCATTTTACCGCTTCCGCCTGGATCGTCAATCCCGCTTGTACGCATGCGCTGATGGTATATCATAACATTTATCACTCCTGGAGCTGGACAGGCGGCCATAACGACGGCAACCCCGATTTTCAATCCGTGGCCCGTCGGGAAGCGGTGGAGGAAACCGGGCTCTCCAGCGTTTCGCTTCTTTGCCCTGGCCCTGTGCGATGGGATACGCTCTGCGTTCCGGCCCACCGAAAAAACGGGCAGGCTGTAGCGCCACATCTGCACCTCAATGCCACCTATTTATATTCTGCCGATGAGGACCAGCCTCTAAGTGCCCGTGAAGGGGAAAACAGCGCCGTGCGCTGGATGCCCATAGAAGCTTTGCCTGCGCATTGCAGCGAACCTCTTCTTTTGCCTATCTATCAGTGGCTTTGTAAGCAGGCCAAGCTTTATACGAAATAAACGAACGAAAGGAATCCGATTCAAATGAAACAGATTGTGGCTTCTATCCTGGCCGATATGGTCGAACACGAACAGGGGCAGCCAAAGCATATTCAGCATTTTCTAAAGGTGCATGCGTTTGCGCGCTATATCGGGCAAAAAGAACAATTGGACGAAAAAACGTTGTTTACACTCGAGCTTGCTGCCCTGGTCCATGATATCGGCATCAACCCCAGCCTCGCTAAGTATCATAGCAGTGCCGGGCAGTATCAGCAGATAGAGGGTCCGCCGTTGGCTCGTCGTATGCTGGCGCGCTACGATATCGCCAACGACATGATAGAACGCGTCTGTTATCTGGTAGCGCACCACCATACCTATACCCAAATGGAAGGGCTGGATTACCGTATTCTGGTAGAAGCGGATTTCCTTGTAAATCTCTATGAAGACCAAAGCAGCGTACACGCCATACAAACGGCGCTGTCTCGCTATTTTACCACGGAGACCGGGCGTTGGTTGCTTCAAACCATGTTCTTGGCAGCGCCTTTAGTGTAAGTATGCGCCATGTATGTTACCGTTGTGCCCTATCAAGCTTGCTGGCCGCTGGCTTATGAAAAAGAGGCTGCCCTCTTGAAAGAGGTATTATCGGGCCTTTTGGTTTCTATCCATCACATTGGAAGTACAGCTGTGCCCGGCTTAGCTGCCAAGCCCATCATCGATATTTTGCCTGTTGTAACGGAAATTACGGCCGTAGATGGCCTAAGCTATGCCTTTACGGCGCTCGGCTATGAATATATGGGGGAGTTCGGCATTCCTGGACGGCGTTATTTGCGCAAAGGCGGCGCGCATAGAACGCACCAGGTTCATATATTTGGCGCTGCCAGCCAACACGAAATCGAGCGTCATTTGGCTGTGCGTGATTACCTGCGGACGCATCCGTTGAAGGCAGGTGCCTACGCTACGTTGAAGCGTTCGCTGGCCGCCGCCCATCCCTATGACATCGAAGCCTACTGCGACGGGAAAGATTTGTTTGTAAAGCAGCTGGAAAAAGAAGCGCTCGCATGGCGCCGACGAACCATTGCAAACAAAAAGAGCTGATACACAGCTCTTTTTATTCTTTTTCCATTGTTTGCAGAGGCTCATCCGTAAAAAACATTGTAACGGTGCATACGGCAATGCTCCGTCCCTCGCTATCTTTCATTTCCACATGGCTTACGCCTGTGGATTTGCCAAGATGCACGCATGTGCCATAGGCCGTGATCACACCACCATGAGCTTTTCGGAGAAAATGGAGATCTGCCTGCAGCGTAACGCACTTGCTGTTGCGCTGCACAAGCGCGCTTCCGCCCGCAACATCCGCCAGCGTATAGTAGGCGCCCCCATGCAGAAACCCCATAAAGTTTTCATTATCCGGGCAAACCGTCAGCGTTACTTCGCTTTTGCCCGGTTCCAGCTTTACGATGGAAATATGGCTCATCCTGCTATAGGGATCATGCTCGTTAAGATAATCCCGCAGGGCTTCGTAGTCCATACTCTTTCCCCTTTCTTTTGTTCAATGCTTTGTATTTTATCCCAATTCGTCAAGAAAATCCATGCCATTGTCTTTGTACCCCTTCAAAACCCGTGGTAAAATAAGAAAAAACTTATCAGGAGGCAGCTTTTCCATGTCTAGGATCTTATTGAGCCCCAGTCAATATGTACAGGGCAAAGGAGAATTGGCGCGTTTGGCGCAATATATCCTTCCGCTCGGCCAAAAACCCTTTGTATTGATCAGTGCATCTGGCCAAAAACGATTCGGTGAATCCATTGAGCGCAGCTTTAATGGCGCCATTACCTTTGAAATTTTCCAAGGGGAATGCTGTCAGGCTGAAATCGATCGTGTAACGGCCCAGTTTACGCAAAGTGGCTGCGACGTATTGGTTGGCGTAGGCGGTGGCAAAATTTTTGATACCATCAAATGCGTCAGCATACAAACGGAAGCACCAGTGGCCATTGTGCCCACAGTCGCATCCACCGACGCGCCTTGCAGTGCCGTTGCCGTCATTTATACGCCGGACGGCGTGCCCGAAAAGGCTGCGCACATGAAGCGCAATCCCGATGTTGTAATCGTAGACAGTGCCGTGATTGCAAAAGCCCCCGCCCGCCTGCTCGTAGCTGGTATGGGCGATGCGCTGGCCACTTTCTTTGAGGCTCGCGCTTGCCAGCGCAGCAATGGGGATAATAGCGCCCGTGCCAAAACCACGCTGGCGGCGACGGCGTTGGCACAGCTTTGCTATGAAACGCTTCTGGCAGACGGCCAGCGCGCCAAAATGGCCGTGGAAAAACAGGTTTGCACCACGGCCGTAGAAAATATCATTGAGGCCAATACCTACTTGAGCGGCATTGGGTTTGAAAGCGGAGGCCTGGCAGCGGCGCATCCGATTCATGACGGCCTTTCCGCACTGCCGGAAACGCATGCCATGTATCATGGCGAAAAGGTGGCGTTTGGTACCTTGGCACAGCTTGTTTTGGAAAACGCGCCCGTAGAGGAAATCGAGGAGGTCGTACATTTCTGCCAAAGCGTAGGCCTTCCCACCACGCTGTGTGAATTGGGGCTCCACCACCCCACGCAAGAACAAATACAAAAGGCATCTGATATAGCCGCCTCCCAGCGCTGCATGGGCAACCTTCCCTTTGAAGTAACCGCGGAGATGATCGCGGACGCCATTTGGGCCGCCGATGCCATCGGTGCGTATTACGGAGAGGGCGGCTGCTGTTGATCCAACGCATATTCTCAGAGTTTTTCTTGCAGGACAAGCAGGGTTGGTGTATCCTACAAACAGAAAATGACCAAAAGGAGGTTTCTTCTCATGAATAAAATTCGCATTGGGATCGCCGGGTATGGCAATCTCGGCAAAGGGGTCGAGCTGGCTGTAGCCCATAATCAAGATATGGAGCTGGTCGCTGTGTTTACACGCCGTGATCCGTCAACGCTGGCCGTGCAAAACGGCGTGCCCGTAGTATCCATCGAGCAGGCGGCCGATTGGCAGGATAAAATCGATGTGCTCATCATTTGCGGCGGATCGGCTACGGATCTGCCCAAGCAAGGTCCTGCCCTTAGCAAATATTTCAACGTGATCGACAGCTTTGATACGCACGCCAACATTCCCGCTTATTTTGCCGATATGGACGCTGCATTGAAATCTTCCGGCAAGGTAGGAATTATATCCGTAGGCTGGGATCCCGGCCTGTTCTCTCTCAACCGTCTGTATATGAATTGCGTACT
>UREB01000010.1 GCA_900546685.1 uncultured Eubacteriales bacterium
GCATCATCAAAACGCAGGCAAGGTATGTCAGCGACATCAAAAGCTGATAGGTTCCGCTTTTCATTTCCGTGCCCGCATTGTATGGCTGCAAAAGATAATATAGCGTTAGGTAATGCACGGAAAAGAAGATGCTCATGCAAGGCAGGGAAATCACCATGACTGCATAATTCCATGGCGAACTCGTACCTCCCGAAGCATACAGCAAAGCCGACAGCCCGACACCCAAAATCAGCGCAGGCGGCAAATTGATCTTGATGATCTCGCGCAGCCTGATACGAAACAAACGAAGGATGCATTTCGGCTGTTTGTAAAACGAATAGGTTAAAAGGCTGTGATCGCAATTCATAAACAGCGCTTTGGTAAAGCCCGTTCCCCTATTGATGGCATACATTATAAATACAAAATAAGGTAAAAAGGTCAGCAGCAGCTCGTTGGCCCGCAGCCTGATCTGGGGCATGCAGTAAAAAGCAAGCAGCAAGCCCAGCACAGCAAAGCAGCAGGCAAAGGAAATACGCTTGGCAGACCGCCACAGAATTTTTTGATGGCGCTTTACAAACAGCTCATTGAGGTATTCAAACCCTTTTTTGCCACTGGTCAGCGTCGTATCTGCGGAAATGCTCTTTTCGCTCATCTGCTTTGAGATCTGCGCCGGGCTATCCATCTGGGTCATCAGCTGGCTTAGCAGCTGCTGGTTTACCGCCCTATACGCATCAAAGGAAACGATTTGGCGCATAGCCATAAGGCCCGCCGGCAAACAGATCAGCATCAAGGCGGCCGATACCGGCACAGGAATCGCCCAGCCCAAAGCCGGCCCGCCATAGGCAAAGCCCAACAACAGCGCCATGCAAATCCATTGGTATTTACCCAGCCTATTTTCGTTGTATACCCATCCATTTCGTTTATACGCGCGCAAAGAAGCAGCCGTTACCGTCGCCTTCATCCCGGCAATGCAAAAGGGAAGACATAGACAAAGCCACAGCGGCACGCTGCTTTTTAGGCCAAACCAGACGGTGAACGGAAGAAATCCGACTACCACCTTTCCCGTAGCATATGCATAATTGACCAGCGTATAGTTTCGCGCATCCATCCTCATGAGCATCATAGCATAGTATTTATCGCGCGTTGGGTTAAACAGGCTGGTGTTGGCAAAGGCGCCGATCACGGAAAGTAGCAACAGGATATGCAAAAATACCGAACTGGGCGCCGCTTTTTGATAGAGAAAGGCTATGCCGCCTATCATGGTGACAAAATACAAAAATTTCCCTAAAAAAACCGAGAGCAATTCCCAGATCGTCGACAGGATATTGGCGAAAATCTTGAGGCTCCGTACCCGATACAGCGTTTCCGGCAACAGCCTTTTTACTAACGGGATCTGTTTGAACGCATATAGAATTGTATTGACCCGGTACGTATTTTTTAGGGCAAAAGAAATGCGCCATGTCTTATACATTTTCTTCCTCCCGCAGGGCCGCTATAATCTTTTCCTTAAAGTCATGGCCATCCAGGTTGCTTTTTTCCACCGACTCCAGCATGCCATGGCTCAAGAGTACGATTTCATCGCACAAATCAAGGGCAAGATCCATAAGATGCGTGGAAAAGATGGTGATCCTTCCCTGCTTTAAGGAGCGAAGAAGCTGTTTCATCTCCTCCGCCACCACGACATCCAGCGAAGTCAGCGGCTCGTCGAGCAATAGCAGTTTCGGTTGTGCGATGATATTGACGAGCATCTGCATTTTGTTTTTCATGCCGTGAGAATAATCTTTCAACAGCTTATCCCTATCCTCCGGTATAATGCTCATCATATCAAAATAGTCGTCAATGCTTTGCGGAGACGCAATCGTATCTTCGTTGATCTCTAGGAAAAATTTTAGAAATTCTCGTGCCGTTAAAAACTCCGGTACGGCAGGCGTGGAAAGCACATAACCGATCTCCTCAGCCGCTACATTTCGGCGGACGCCCTCCTCTTCCAGATAAAACGAACCCGCATCCACGCGGATATCACGATTCAGGCAATTAAACAGCGTTGTTTTGCCTGCGCCGTTTCTGCCCAAAAGCCCGTAGATTTTGCCGGTTTCAAAGGTAAAATCTATGTCTTGAAGCACCTCCTTTTTTTCGTAGCGTTTTTTCAGATGCTCTATGACAAATTTCATGTTCTTCTCCCTCACTGATTCCATCCTTAGTGAAGTAAATGTATCATAGCCGCTGCATCCGCACAAGAGGAGCCGCAAGGCCTACCCAGCGCGGCAGACAAAAAGCCGCTCGGCAAGAGCCGAACGGCTTTGTTTTTACCCCTTAATTTTGCGCCCAAAACATAGACGGAAAAGCGCCCGTACCGCAGGCCCTGCAAAAAACATCTGCCAGAAAAAGGCCATCGGAAAATTAAGCGCAACGGTCTGAAGCCACACAGCGGGAAACTGCACACCGGGATGCTTGAACCATACCGTTGCTACCGCGCTCATCATTGGGCACATGAGACTTACCGTGAGCACCGCAATGCAAAGAGTTATAAAAATTGGCCGTTCCTCCGAAGAAAGCAAGCGAAGCGTCATTTTCTTTGCAAACGGGCCTGCCACAAAAGCCTCCAGCACGAGCACAAACACATCAGCGGCAAATCTGCAAATACCCGGCCAAACAGCTCATTTTGCAGACCGCCTGCCTGAACTGCCAAATTGTACAATTCCATACCATATACCATTACAACGGACATTACGATGGAAAAAAACAGCTTTTCTCCCTTTGTTTTTGGCATATTTTTGATCCCTCCAATAAAAAAACAGCATGCAGAAAAACAACTGGATTTACGTTTTTCACTACACGCTGTCTGCTACTTGATTCAATTGTGAATTTTATTCTAACACAAAATTTTTTTCTATGCCAGTTTTTTGTATACTCTTTAGCATCTCCAAAAACTTAGCCGAAGCCCGCCCGAGGGGCTGCTCCTTTTTCCAGATAAAAACGCTGCGCTCCACCAGCGGAGGGAACAGCGGACGAAAACAAAGCTCTGGATTTTGGTACAGGGCCACCGCCCCTTCTATTGTCAGTGCATAGCCAAGTCCTTCCCGCACCATCAGCGCCGCATTGCCTATCAAATTGTAGGTGGCCAAAATATGCACGGAATCCTTTGCTTTCCCAAACCAGGCTGCCAATTCATCCTGCACCACCGGCCTATGTGCATTGAGAAGCGGAAGCGAACACAGCTCCTCTGCCGTCACAAATTCCCTCTCCGCTAGCGGCGCATCCGAACGCATCAGCACGCCCCATTATTCCGTTTGTCCTAGGGATAGAGAGTGGTATTTAGCAATCTCTACTGGCTCTACCAGCAAGCCAAAATCCAGCAAGCCTTGATCGATGCGCTCTTTGATATGATCGGCATTGCCAGTATACAATTCATACTGCACCTGTGGATATGCCTTGGAAAATGCCCGAAGCAAACGAGGCCATATGCGCGCAGAAGCGGACTCTGCGCTACCCATGGAAATGGTTCCCGTCACCAGATTTGCCTGCGCCCTTATCTCTTCCTCGGCCTTGTCCGCCAAAGACAAGAGTTCCTGCGCCCTTCGCTTCAACAATCTGCCCGCCCGCGTTAAAAACGGCCTGCCTGCCTCCCTACAAAACAGTGTCTGCCCCAGTTCCTGTTCCAGCTGCGCCAGTTGACGGGATAGTGTTGGCTGGGTGATATGTAAGGCCTTGGCCGCACGGGTGATATTTTCTTCCCGTGCCACTGCCAAAAAATATCTAAGTACACGAAGCTCCAAACGACTGGCCCTCCTATTGTGTCTACCGCCAAGAGGACCTGCCATACATGGCAGGTCCTCACAATCTCCGGATTAACGCACCCACTTTTGATAAAACTGTTTTTCCTCTTCCAAACATGCCTGCAGAAATTCCGCATTGTCCCTACCGGACAGTGTCTGAGCCTGTTTTCTCCACGCCTGCTCCAACGCATCGCGCTCTGCATAAAACTCTGCCGGCGGCTGTTGCTGGGCCAACGCCGTCACCTTGGCATCATGTTCCTCCCAAGACGCCTGATCAAACAGGGAATATGCACCCTGTTCGATGGCTGCGCTGTCAAACACATACGGCTTATACAGGGATACGCACGGCATGGCTCCGCCCGTTACATACAACAAAACGCGGTCTTGCTGAAAATCGGCCGCCCAGCTTGCCGTGGACTGCGATCCACCGTCCGACGCGGCATGCAAGCATACGTTTCTGCTGTTCTTTTCCATAATAGGCAGGTTAAAACCATCCTCATGGGAACGCAGGGCACGGAACACCACATCGATCCCCTCGCCGCCTGCCAAGGCTCTTTGGCTTAAGCAACGGCGTTCAAAGCCGCCGTGTTCGGGTTCCAATGGCGACGCCCACTGGCTGAAATCGCACCGCGCTCCGCTGTAGGCATCCGCATCGTCTTTGATTGAAAAGCAGTTGGAAATTGCCGCTTTATCCATCTTTTTATAGGCCCACTGCTTACCCACTGTTTCCAGCACATACAGCTCTTTGCGGTCCATAATCAAAAAGGCATTGTCGTAATACAGCGGGCTCAGGTATCCACAATTGCCGCCCTGCCCGTATTGCTCCAGCATTTCCAGAATCACATCCATGGCTGCTTTGGCGGAATCTCCACGTTCCAAACCAAGGCGCAGCAGATCCATCCCGATCAGTGCTTCCTTCTGGTTTCCTTCGTTTGTGGAAAACAGAGCCTCGTTGCCGATGATCACGCCCTGGTCGTTCATGCCGATCTCTCCACCCCAAAGCCAGGAGGGACGGCTGAGCAGCGTGCCATGGGTGTATGTTGCCTGATCCACCTCTATATAGGTGCATTTAACTTTCTTTTCGCTATGAGCTTGCGCGGGACGCCATTCCGTTACCTGTGGTTCCTTTGGGTCTCGATCGCTGTTTTTCCCAAAGACCACCGATTTTTTCCCAATCGCCCCTAGAGTATCGCACATAAGAATGCCTCCTTTTCCGATTTATACAGCCGGTTGTTTTGCTCTCAGTATACGCCCTCACCTTTTATAAAACAACGGTTTTCTAGCCATTCAAGCCACGCAATTGACTGAGCTGATCCAAAACTTCCTGCGGCAGATGACAATCCGCTGCTGCCGCCGCAATTTCCATTTCCTTTTTCGATTTAATCCCCACAATGGGAATGACCTGGAATCCATGCCCCTGCATCAGATAACCAAGCGCCAACGTGTTTACCTCCACACCTAGGTCTTGTGCCGCCTGCTTTAGCACTGCCAGTATCTTTTCATTCTGCGGGCAGTCGTATTCCTTATGATCCTGCTCGCGTACAGGCAGACCGTTGGCTAGGCAATGCAGATACCCTCGTCCATTGGCGCCATATGCCATGGCCGGAATGCCCGTTTCCTGATGAAAGCGATAAGCCTCTGGCCCCATTACAGTAGAGGATGCAGCGCCCTTGGAGCCGGGGGCAAAGACGTTGAGGCTCCAGTTGATCTGATCCACCATAAACCCATCCAAGCCGTGCGCCTTGGCATAATCATAGGCTTCCCGCTGCCGCTCTACCTTCCAGTTGCTGCATCCGTATGTACGAATCACGCCGCGCTTTTTCTGTTCCTGCAAAGTTTCCAATATCTCTGCAATTTCCACCGATTCATTGTCATGATGCAGCGTAAAAATATCCAGATAATCGGTACGCAGATTTTTCATCGAAACCTCAATGTCCTCGATGATGTCCTCCCGATGCAGCCGAGTATCTGTGCGCGGTGCCGTGGCCAAGTCGTTGGTGGGCGTGATGATCTTGCCATTACAACCCTTTACGGACAGCACCAATTCCTTCCGGTTTTTCCTGGCCTGCATCCAACGTCCGATGATGTTCTGCGATGAAGAGCGCTCCCCTTCAAACCAATCGCAGTAAATTACGGCCGTATCCAAAAAACGACCGCCCAGCTCGTAATAATAATCCATCATCTCTACGGCCAGCGGCTCTTTCATACTGCCGCCGTAGGAACCGCACCCCAAACATAGGGGGCTTACCTCAAGGCCAGTCTGTCCCAGCGCACTTTTGTCTTTCAGCATACGAATCCTCCTTCTTCCTTTTGCTATGCTATTGTAAAACTACCCTTGCTTAACTATACGACGATGCATCGATCGGACATACCGTGAAAAAAGGATCTATAAACGATTAAAATAGGCTCAATACTATTTCCATTGTAATCAACCCACTCTTGTTTGGCAATGTCTTTTATGCCGGAAAAATGCGCAAAAAAGCAGCCTTAACGGCCGCTTTTTTTGCCAAGTCTAACGTTATTTTTGAACGGTGAAGTTTTCATCCTTTACATGGTAATATAGCCCTTCGGCCCGGGAAAGATGTTCTTGATACAAAACCACCTTGCCCTTTGCAGAAAACAGCTCCATATACCGCATCAGCTCTTCCTTCCAGCCCTGCACGCCGGCCTCATAAATCTCTAAAAATTCACCGCTGGTCTTGGCCTTCTCTTTTGCCTTTCTCTCGTAGGCATCCATTAGACCAGTGCAAAGGTTTACCTTTTGGATGCCGACCGCTACAGCCTTGGCCAAGTTTTCATCTCCCGTGCCGCTGCCGCCGTGCAGCACCAAAGGTACAGAAACCAAGCTGTTGAGCGTTTCCAGAAGGGCAAAATCCAGTCTTGGCGTTCCTTTGTAGGCGCCGTGCGAGGTCCCTACCGCTACGGCTAGGCAATCGCACTGTGTCTGCTCTACATAGGCCACGGCCTCATCCGGGTTGGTCAGCCACGCATCGCGCGTCTGCTCGTATTCATAACCCTGGCCCACATGCCCCAGCTCCGCCTCTACGGATACATTGACGGCATGCGCCGTATCCACAATGCGCTTGACTTGTTCTACATTTTGCTCAAGCGGCATCATGGACCTGTCGCTCATTACCGAGGTAAATCCGCTGCGGATGGCAGCAACTTCGGAATCATAAGACTGGCCATGGTCCAGGTTGAGCGCCGCGATGACGTCTGGATACTTCTTTTCAAAATACAGCGCCAGATTGGCCTGCTTTTCAATCCATTCCGCCCCCGCATCCCATACGTTCAAAATCACCGGGGCCTGCATCTCCCTGGCCGCCTGGTATGCAGCCTCTGTTGTTTCCATGGAAAATACATTCGGGGCAGGAACGGCAAAGCCGCCCTCTTTTTTGGCCACATCCAGCAGTTTTTTCATTGTAATCAGCATGTTTCTCTTCCTTTCTATACATTGACCACACAGCATGGTTTTTACATCGTAATAACAATTCGATAGGCACCTGGCACAACCGCTTTTTCAAATGCCTCCGCGCCCTGCGCCATGGGAACCAGTTCTTGGATCACGGGCTTTACGTCAATCAGGCCGCTTTCGATGAGCCAAGCCGCATTATACATATCCGCCTGGTTGGGGGATACCGTCCCAATGATCTCAATTTCCGTATTATGCACTTCTCCCATATGGATCGGCACCGGCGTATCCGGGTATTGCGAGCTGTATGCAATAAGCTTTCCATAGGGGGACAGCATGGACAACGCCTGTGCCCATACCTCGTGTACCGCCGTTGTATTGAATACAACCTGTACCCCTCTTACGCCTACTTTCTTTTCTATATAGGCGGCCGGGTCTGTCTTTGTGGGGTCAAATGCATCATCCGCACCAATGGCAAGCGCTTTTTCCCTTCTGGCCGGGTTTACCTCTGCCAAAATAACATAGGCCCCTCTCCTTTTTGCCAGCTGCACATGTAGCAGGCCCATAACGCCCGCTCCGATGACAACCACGACGTCCCCCAGCTGGATCTCTGCTTTGTTTACGCTGTGCAGGCAGCATGCCAATGGCTCTGTCAGCGCTGCCTGCTCAAACGGCAGTGCATCCGATACAACGATGACGCGGCTTTGATCCACCGCAATATATTCCGCTAAGTAGCCCACCATATTGATGGCGCCATCCGGACGCTTATATACAGCGTCGGCAATGCCGGAATGGCATTGGCTGGCCCTCCCCGTACGGCAGTAATAGCAGGTTCCGCAGTAAGGGTCGGTAGACACGACATGATCGCCTACCTTACAATGCTTAACCTGTTGGCCTACCTGTACAACAATGCCGCTGGCCTCATGCCCGGCAATCACGGGATAGCCGCCTATATCCTTCTTCCCTAGATAGATTCTCTGTTCCATCGTACATAGGGCACAAGCCTTGATTTGAATCAACACATCGTTCGGCCCAACCTCCGGCATGGAATATTCCATGACCTGCACTTTTTGCACCTGCGTAATCGTAACCGCTTTCACATGAATGCCCCCTTCTTTTTAATACTATTTAATATTATCCTTTATAGTATTATACGTCAAGGGATTCTTGAAATAATTTCTTTTGCACTTTTATTCCCTTTTTGTTTGACAGAAATAATACGAAACAATATAATAAAACAAAAAAAGAAAGCGTGTGCTGCCATGAAAAAAAACGACAGTATCGAAACCGACGCATATCTGCGCTACAAGGATCTAACGCGTTCTATTACAAAACATGAGCGATTGTACGATCATTGGGGCTGGAAACACAACATTGCTTTTTCCACGTTTATGGTGATGGAAAAGCTTTTGCAATATCCCGAGGGCGGATTTCCTTCTGAAATTGCAGACCGGCTGTATCTGCCGCGACAAACGATGAGCGGTATCCTTCGCAATCTGGAAAAAAGCGGGTACATCGTGCGCTCTTTCCATCCCAGCGATGGGCGCCGCAAGGTGATTCGGCTCACAGAAAGCGGCAGGGCTTATATTTCCGAACTGTTGGTTCAGCTTAACCAAGCGCAGATGCGTGCCTATGCGCTTTTAACCGTGGCAGAGCAAAAGCAACTAAACTATCTGATGGAACGCTTAACAGATGGATTGGAAATCGAATTTGAAAAGTAAGCTCTTGATACGCGACCGGCTGGTGATTTTTACCGCCGGTCGTTTCTTTCTTTTCAGACATCCCTTCTTGTCCCTGTGTTATGATGAGATGGATGATACAACTTTGACGCAACTTTGATGTAAGGTTTTTCTGCGCAAGGGAGGATGGCTATGAACCGAATACTCATTGTCGAGGATGAAAAACCCATTTCTGAATTGATTCGATTGAACCTGACCGATGCAGGCTACGCTTGCTTTTGCGCCTATGATGGCGAGCAGGCCGCTACGCTGCTGGAAAGCAATCTTTATGATTTGATTCTTTTGGATGTGATGCTGCCCAAAATCAACGGGTTTGAGCTGCTGGAATACATACGCCCTTTACAGATTCCCGTGATCTTTCTTACCGCCAAGGCACATGTCAGCGATCGGGTCAAAGGCCTGCGCCTGGGAGCGGAAGATTATATCATAAAGCCCTTTGAGATCATCGAGCTGCTGGCGCGTGTAGAAACCGTGTTGCGCCGGTATCATAAAGCCAATAAGATATTGAGCGTGTATGATATCACAGTGGATACCCTGTCCCGCATTGTCAAAAAATCCGGCGAGCCCGTCAGCCTGACGGTAAAAGAATACGACCTTTTGGTGCTTTTTTTGCAAAACCCAAACATTGCCCTGTTTCGAGATCGCATCTACGAAAGGGTTTGGGGCGAAACGTATATGGGCGATAGCAGAACGGTAGACCTACATGTACAAAGGATGAGAAAAAAGCTGGGGCTGGAAGATAAGATCGTGCCTGTATATAAGATCGGCTATCGGCTGGAGGTAACCTAAGTGAACTTTTTTTGGAAGCTGTACTTTAGCATTATGCTCATTGTAACCGTCTGTTTTGGCATTGGCGGTTATGTTTTGATCCAATCCAGCTTCCATACTTCATTAGACAGGGAAATTGAGGTTTCTTTTCAAGAGAATGATATTCTCTATATCTCATTTGAGCGTATTCTCAGTACCATTTACGGAATTGACTCCGCTACCATTCTGGAAAAGGATATGTTAGCATCCGATGAAGCCGGCACGCTGGCCGATGAGCTATCCTACATACTCCAAAACGTGGCGAAAAGCATTTCCATTCAAAATGCCAACGGCAATATCCCTTTCCGCCTAAGCGATCAAAACGGAAAGACCGTTTTTCAAGATATTCATTTTGCCGTACAGGAATCCCTAGCGCCCTCCCTTACCGCTGCGGACCGTGGGCACCGGATTGTGGAAATAGAGGGCCGTTATTATATACAGACCGCCCAGCCCTTAACGCTGGCAGGCACTGTATTTTACATTGAAAACTACCGAGATATTACGCCGGTATTTCAGCATAAGCAGGGGCAGTACCGCACGTTTATCATGCTGATCCTGGTCCTATTCGGCGGCTGTGCGCTTGTCATCTTCTTTCTGGCGCGCTGGCTGATGCGCCCCATCCGGGCCTTATCCCGCGCTACCAAGCAGCTGGCTACCGGGCATTTCAAAAACCCGGTCCGTGTGGCCAACAACGATGAAATCGGCACGCTTGCATCCGATTTCAACGCCATGTCGCTCAAGCTCTTGCAGACCATGGACAATCTAAAGGAAACCGCTACCAGGCAGGAAATGTTTGCCGGCAACTTTGCCCATGAGCTGAAAACGCCGCTAACCTCCATGATCGGCTATGCGGATATGCTGCGCTCCAAAAAGCTCACAGAAGAACAACAAATCCTGTTTGCCAACCAGATCGTTCAGGATGGCAAACGGTTGGAAGCCCTTTCCATGAAACTGATGGATCTTATTGTATTAAAGCGTGAAGACCTGCCGATGCGCCGCGTTTCCAGCAAACAGTTTTTTCAATCCATCTACCAAACCGTTTTGCCCGTCATGGAGCAAAATCACATTCGATTTACCGTAAAGTGTCAGTATGCGCTGCTGACCATAGAGCCGGATCTGATGGCCACAGTCTGCATCAATTTGCTGGATAACGCCCGTAAAGCCATCGATGAGGGGCAAAAGGGAGAGATCTCTCTGCTGGGCCGCAGATGTGATGACGGCTATGAGATTTTGGTCATCGATAACGGCTGCGGGATGGAGCAGGAGGAGCTCGCCAAAATCACAGAAGCGTTTTACATGGTGGATAAATCCCGTTCCCGCAAAAAAGGGGGCGCCGGACTGGGGCTGGCCGTATGCAGCGAAATTCTCCGCCTGCATGGCGGACTGCTAGAATTTGTCAGCCAGCCGGGCCAAGGAACATGCGCACGCGTTTGGTTAAGGGGGGAATATTTGCATGCAGAAGCTTAAAACCATCGCGCCGTTTTTTCTGGCCATTTTACTGCTGTTTCTTGCAGCCTTCCTGCCAATTTTCCTTTGCCGCCTACAGGATAACTCCATGCTTGGTGTGGCCCATTTGGAACCGCTGCCCACAGCAGAACCCTTTGAGGAGGGGCATCCTTTGAGCGCCGCGGAGAAAATCTCTCTAATCTGCGATTATGGGCGCATCGGCTCTAACATCGTTCTTACGGAACGCCAGAATTCAAAATCCTATTCTTCTAAAAAAAATGATCTTATCCCCGAGGAAAAGGTGTTTGCAGAGCTAAAAAAGTTACAGTCGCTGGGCGCATTTCCTGACCTTCCTCTCGATGATGGGCCGATGTATTATTCTACGTCCTATACCTATATGGATGTAGACCATCCCTCTCGCATCGTAAACATCCTTGACTATTCCTTTTCAGTAGAGGATTATCATTGTACCCTTACGATGGATGCGGATACAAACCAAATCTATCAATATAACATTCGGCTCAACGGCCAGCCCCTTTCCTTTGATACGCAGTCAGCCTTTGCTGCGTTTAGCCGTTATCTTTTGCTGGATGAAGAGCATGAAAAACTCTATTATTTTGTATTCCAGGAAAATAACGCCGTGATCCTGGCGCTGAAAGCCATGCGCAGCATGAACAATATATGATGCAGCTTTGATGCAAATCTGCGCCTATTCCTATGCCTTGCCCCCCTATACTACCTTCATAAAAAGCGATCATGTGAGAGAAAGGATGTTTGTCATGGGATATGGGGGACTGCGCCCCAGTGAATACCGGCGCAGGCAAAAAAGGCGTAGGCAGAGGTCTGCCTTTATCCTGGTGCTTATTTTATGTGTTTTGTTCTTTTTCTTGGGACGCTGCTCCTCCTCTTCGGTATACTTGGATGTAGTGGATCCCGGCAGCGCTCCGAGCGCCTCGCCGGTAAGCAACGGATCTGCCAACGGCAATGAGCTTTTGACGCTGGTAAACAGCAAGCACCCCCTTCCCTCCGGATGGAAAGTGAGCCTGGTACAGCTTAAAAATGGGCAATCCATCGACCGCAGAGCATATGCCGCGCTACAAGATATGATGGACGATGCCCGCCGCGCCGGGCTCTCTCCTCTGATATGCTCATCCTATCGCACCCGTGCAAAGCAAGAAGAGCTGCATAAAAATCAGGTACAAAAATTTTTGTCCGAGGGATATTCGCAATCCATGGCAGAGCAAAAGGCCTCCCAGTGGGTAGCCCCGCCCGGTACCAGCGAGCATGAGCTCGGGCTTGCCGTAGACATTGTGGCAACGGATCATCAGCTTTTGGACGAAACACAAGAGCATACACCAGAGCAGAAATGGCTGATGGAAAACTGCTGGAAATATGGGTTCATCCTGCGCTACCCTACCAGCAAAAGCAGCATCACCGGCATCGGATACGAGCCTTGGCATTATCGTTATGTTGGCAAAGACGCTGCCAAGCAGATTATGGAACAGGGCATCTGCCTGGAGGAATACTTAAACCAAGTTTAATACCGGCCATTCTCTACCCCTATTCATTATTGGCCGGTATTGAAAAAACCGCTGGAACAATCCAGCGGTTTTTGATCCTTATCTAAAAATCGTATGCGTCTCTGCGCCTCGTCTAAGGCTCAGCCCCAAGCTGCCAAAGCTCAGGCCTGCACCCAAAAGAACAAAGCCCCATAACGCACTCCAAACGGCCAGTGGAAGGCCAATACAGCCAGCCGCCACACCGCCGATTAACAGCGGCCGCGCTTGACGCGGTACCGGTTGGCTCTCCGATAAACTGATCTCTTTTTCAAAACCGGTTTCCCCAATGGCGTACCAATCATCGGTTTGCTGTTTTGCAATCTTACTGCTCCTGGAGACCCGGCCCTCCTCAATCAGGCGAGACATTTTTTCTTGGCTTACCGGCCCTTTTACTTTCCCATTTTCAATATATAGCCACATAGGCTTTGTTCGAGTCAGGTGCTTGGCAAATGGTTTCAATTTACACCCTCCTTTTGCCTCTACAGACTTAGGAACAATTATGTTCCTTTTTCTATATAGTATAGCATAGAAACCCAAGAAATCAATATGTCTGATGCAAAGCCTTGTAGATTATCGAAAATCCCAGTAGCAAACATCCTCTATTTTTGCGTACTCATTAAAAAGCGTCTAGGTTTATTTGCGCCATATGCGCTGTTACCGCTTCCATCTTTATGTGATCCCATAGCGCTTTTTATGCGCCGCGGTACAAGCAAACGCTGCTCTTAAATTGCGTAAGCATTTTGTGCAGTTGCATGAAAATAAAAACAGCGCGATTGGCGCTGTTTTGCAAATTTTTGTTTTTTAGCGGGAAGGTACAACCCATTGGCCATCATTGCCATGTCCCATCCAGGGCAATGGTTTCCACTCGATAAGGGATCTGTTTACCGGAGGCTGCAAGCGCCTGTTGAATGATACGATCCATCCCACCGCAGCACGGCACCTCCATTCGAACCAGCGTAATATCCTTAATGTCGTTTTGCTGAAAAATTGCGCACAGCTTTTCTTCGTACGGTGCATCATCCAGCTTTGGGCATCCGATCAGCGTGATTCGTCCTTGCATAAAGGCCGTGTGAAATTCATGATAGGCATAGGCTGTGCAATCTGCAGCAATGAGCAAGTGTGCCCCCTGATAATACGGCGCCTGGATGGGGGCCAACTGAATCTGTACCGGCCACTGCATCAAAGCGCTGCCTGACGCCGGGTTTGTGAACGTTTGGCTCTGTGCGCCGGCACAGCGGCTTTGCTTGCCCATTCTCAGCTCCACAGCCGCCTGGTCATAAGCCACCGCCTCCCTGACTTCAAAGGAGATCGCCCCTGTGGGGCAAGCCGGCAGACAATCCCCCAAGCCGTCACAATAATCATCTCGCATCAAGGCGGCCTTTCCGTCTATCATAGCGATTGCGCCTTCATGGCATGCCTTTGCGCATAGCCCGCAACCATTGCATTTTTCTGTATCAATTTTAATGATCCTTCGTCTCATCATTATTTCCTCCTGATTTTGCTTTTTCATCACGGATATCGTACAATACAGCCAAAAGATTTTCTGTTGTTTTTACAACGAAAGAAGGAAAAAATGAAAAAAATAACCGCTGCGCTGTGCGACATGCCCTTATTTAAGGGGCTCTCTGAGCCTCAGATCCAACAGGCATTGGAAAGTTTCCATGCCTATACTCGTTGCTATGATAAGGGTACTTATCTGCTCTCTTGTGGCCAACCACCGCAATTTGGCCTTGTGATTGCCGGAGAAGTACACATCATCAAGGAGGATTTTTGGGGACATCGCAGCCTATTGGCACAGCTAGGCCCTGGTGCGTTGTTTGGGGAATCCTTTTCCCTAAGTGCAACACCGTCTCTGCCCGTCTCCGTTTTGGCCGGCACCCAGGTAGAAGCGCTGTTTTTTCGGGCCGAGCTTTTTTTCCAACCATCCGTGGTCTCTGCCTGTTCCATTTCGTTGGTAACAAATCTGCTGGGCATCCTTGCAGAAAAAAATCAGCTGCTGACGCAGAAAATCGAGCACATCTCCAAACGCAGCCTGCGCGCAAAGCTGCTTTCCTATCTCTCCGAGCAAGCGCAGCTGGCGCATAACAACGCGTTTACCATTCCGATGAACCGGCAACAGCTCGCGGACTATCTGTGTGTGGATCGAAGCGCACTTTCCTCCGAGCTTAGCAAAATGCGCCAAGAAGGGCTCCTACTATTTTGGAAAAACCATTTCACATTGTTGGGCCCGGAAGTTCCTACAGCCTGATCCCTTTGACAAAGATGTTGGGAAGGCACATAAAGTATGCTAGAATAGAAGAGATCAACATAAAAAGGAGAATTGAATATGAATGCAAAAACCAGGGCTTTGAACGCCATGGAGGGGCTGGCGGTAGACCGGGTCCCCGTGATGCTTTATCGTCATTTTCCCGAACAGGATGCGGATAACTCCGTAGGCGCCTATATAAAGTGGGCCCGCGAAAGCAAGGTGGACATGCTGCTTTTGCAATGTGATGGCAATGACGGCTGCCCCATCGAAAATGTCTCGGGCACCATCGAAGATTTCAAGCATCTTCACCCCATCAAGCGCACGCATCCCTTCATTGCCAAGCAGGTTGACCGTGCCAAGCGGGTCTCAGAGGCGCTTTCCGATGAGGTCGCTGTTTTCGGTCTTCTATATACTGCGTTTAACAACGTGCGTAAATCCATGCGGTTGGATTTCAACGGCATGGATATGCTGTCAGCGTGGCGCAATCATCGGCAGATCGTTGAGGATGCCATTGCATTTGCTCGTGACTGCAACGATATGCTGTTGGATGCCTACAAAGAGGAAACGGCCCTGGATGGCGTCATGCTTTCTTTCCGCCGCAACCATAAGACGTTTCAGTTTGACGAGGAAGAGTTCCGTAGGGAAATGCTGCCTCTGGATCGCCAGCTTTTGCAGCATGCCAACGAAAATTTTGCCCATAATATCATGCACATCTGTGGGGATCTCGGGGAAAACGACCTTACGCTATGGAACGATCTCCCGTATCAGACTGTAAACTGGGATATGCACGTGGAAAAAATAGATACATTTGAAAAAGCCCGCGCCTTCTTCAAGCCAGGCACCACGCTGATGGGAGGTTTTGATCATCGCCCCGGCACCCTTCTCTATACCGGCAGCAAAGAGGAGATTCAGCGCCAGACCAAAGCTTTCCTTGAAAGCGCCGGCCAGCAAAATCTCATCCTCAGCTCAGATTGCAGCATTCATTATTCTTTGCCCAGCGAACATATTCATTGGGTCATTGAGGCTTGTGAGAGCTACGCTGCAGCACGCTGATCCCAAATAAAAAAGGCCTTGCAGACGATGGTGCCTGCAAGGCTTTTTTTATGTCGTATTCAGCGCCGCTGTCCTGGGTAGGAAGCATTGCGGTATGCATTGGTCTGAAAATTTCTTTGGCCAAAATTCTCTGGCCGGGTCCGTGAGTTATACACCGTAACAAACTTGACAGAGTATACGTCACAGATCATAAACGGGCCATCCGGCCCTTCCTGCAGGGTCATAAAATTATTGCCTACTGCGTACAAAATGCCAGAACGCTCTACCAGGTTATTGCTGCCGATGAGAAATTCAGCCGTCACAAAATAGCCGATGCTTTTGGCCAATACCTCTGAGAATGATTCGGCATAAAACTCAGAGGTCGTGTTGGCCTGCTGTCCCTCATAACCTGGATTCTTCATTAAATCATCCAAAATCTGCGGATCTACCTCCATGGCATCCCTCTCCTTTCTCTCTTCTATGTCTCATTGTATGCTTCTGTGGGGTTATAGAAGCAGTGGTCTCCGATTCTTGTCACAAAATACCCCACCTTGCTGGGGAAGTTTTTCTTGCAGGTAGGGCTGTATGGGTTGAAAAACCAAAGGGCTTGCCCCAGATTCAGCAGCCGGTTGCCCGCAATGGCCCAGTCCGCAATATCATAATGAATTTGCTCTGGGCGCATGTTGTATATGTTTTGCGGGTTATACCGCCCACGTTCTGTTTCAGAGGCGCATACAAACTGCCCCGGCTGAAGGATGATGTTGCGGAGGCTGCCCTGGCCTACGCGTGCATACTCTCCCGTAGTTGCATTGACACGGTTCATCACAACGCTGGCCACCGCCCTCATCCCGTTGTCACCTTCTCCTCCGGCTTCGCACTGGATCAAGCGTGCAAATAATTCCCTATCCGTAAACGGCATGTTTTTTCCCCTCTCCCTTGCACCTTATGAACCAAAGCAATATTTTATGCGTCCCTTTTTTCCCGATCTTATGCCTGTTCTTCCTTCTATCCGGAAAAGGTTGATAAACCGATAATTTTGCGAGTATAATGGAACAAATCATATGAAGGAGCGGAAAAGCATTGTCTAGCTCATTTACACTGAAAAAAGGACAACACCTGCATTTCATCGGCATTGGCGGCTGCAGCATGAATGGTCTGGCGATGATTATGCATCATCAGGGATATACCATAACCGGTTCGGATCGCGTTGCGTCCGCGTTTACCGATCATCTGGAAAGTCTTGGCATCAAGGTATATATCGGCCATGAAGCCAGCCAAATTGAAGGAGCGGACGCCATTGTATACAGCGCTGCTATCAAGCCAACCAACCCGGAAATGGCCGCTGCCTTGGCAAAGGGCATTCCTACCATAGAGCGTTCTGTTTTGCTCGGTATGATCTCCGGCCACTTTAAAGAGGTTATCGGCATTGCCGGCTGCCATGGCAAAACCACCATCACCTCCATGCTGGGCTTGATTTTATTAAAAGCACAAAAGGATCCTACCGTCCATGTAGGTGGAGAGGTAGAGTTTTTAACAGGCGGTACGCGCGTGGGGCATAGCGGATTGTTTGTTACCGAAGCATGCGAATATGTTCGTAGCTTTCTTACATTGCATCCGACCATCGAGGTCATCAACAACATTGATGACGATCATTTAGACTGTTATAAGGATATAGAAGAGATTGCTTCCGTGTTTGATGAGTTTATTCATCTTATGCCAAAAACCGGCGTGTTTGTTGCCAATATTGAAGACTGGCGCGTAGCTGAGTTGGTAAAGACCTGCCCAGTTCGCACCGTGACCTATGCCTTAGACGAAAAGGCGGATTATCAAGCACAGCATATCGAGTATGACGGTTATGGCCATCCCTCCTTTACGGTGTTGGATCATGGGAAACCTGTACAGAAGATCCAATTGGGTGTACCCGGCCGGCATAACGTACAAAATGCGCTGGCCGCCATCGCGGTCGCGCGCCAGCTGGGCGTACCATACGATTGCATTGCCGATGCCTTGGCCGAATACCGGCTGGTAGCGCGTAGGTTCGAGTTCTTTGGAGAAAAGGACGGCGTAAAGCTGTTTCACGATTACGCCCATCATCCTAGCGAGATCCGAGCCTGTTTACAGGCAGCCAAGCAGACGCCACACAAAAAGCTTTGGTGCATTTTCCAATGCAATTCCTATACGCGGGCAAAAACTTTGATGGA
The DNA here is from genome assembly GCA_900546685.1 of uncultured Eubacteriales bacterium. Classification (GTDB taxonomy): domain Bacteria; phylum Bacillota; class Clostridia; order Christensenellales; family QAND01; genus UMGS1975. The sequence goes on from UREB01000010.1 coordinate 18,200, forward strand.
AAAATATGGAAAATGCTTTGAGGACGCCGATGAGGTTCTAGTACCGGATATCTATCCGGGGCGGGATATCGATACCGGCATTGTACATGCCAGGGATCTCGTTGCAGAAATCGCAAAAAACGGTACGAAGGTAGAATACCTGCCTACCTTTGAAGAGATTCGTGA
>UREB01000011.1 GCA_900546685.1 uncultured Eubacteriales bacterium
TGGGCACGGGGCATAGGCAGCGCATCGTCGAGGTGTTGGAAAGCGCCCGGCACGGGCAAAAGCTGGATGCTGTGGAGCCATACCGCGCCTTGGCCCCCTATGAGGAAGGGCAGGGCGCGCTCATCGAGCGGGCGCGTGCGTATTTGAAAATTCAGGATGGGTGCGATCGACACTGTACCTATTGCATCATCCCCGCGGCGCGCGGCCCCATCCGTTCCCGCAGCCTGGAGGCGCTGCGGGCGGAAACGCAGAGCGCCGCCAAGGCCGGGCATGCTGAAATCGTGCTCACCGGCATCCGCCTGGCCAGCTATGGCCGCGAACGCGGGCTGACGCTGGCAGACGCGCTCAAGGCTGCCGCCGAGACGGATGTGCAGCGCATCCGCCTTGGCTCGCTGGACCCGGACGAGATCTCGCAGGACCTAATCGACGCCTGCGCTGCGGAGGAAAAATTCTGCCGCCAATTTCATCTTTCGCTGCAAAGCGGGTGTGACAAAACGCTGCACCGCATGGCGCGCCGCTATACCACGGCGCAGTTTGCCGATACTGTGGCGCGCATCCGCGCCGCCATGCCGGACGCGGTGTTTACCACCGATGTGATGTGCGGCTTTGTCGGCGAAACGGAAGAGGACCACCGCGCTTCGCTGGCGTTTTGTGAAAACATCGGCTTTTACAAGCTGCATGTGTTCCCTTATTCCAAGCGGGAGGGCACGGCTGCGGCGCGTATGCCGGGGCATCTGCCGCAGGCGGTAAAGCAGCAGAGGGCTGCGGAAATGGCCGCGCTGGGCCGCCGGCTGGAGCAAAGGTATTTGCAGCAGATCGTCGGCACAGAGCAGGAGGTCGTGCTGGAAACGCAGCAAAAGGACGGCTTTTTGGGGCATACCCGCGGCTATGCGCCCGTATTGGTCCGGGGCGAGGGGTTGGCCATGCAGCAGGTCCGGCGCGTTTTCATCGAAAAAGCGGATAAAAATCTGTGCAAAGGGCTTGCAAAGTAAGCGCCTGGATGCTACAATAAAGACAAAGAAAGAGAGTAAGGAACAAAAAAGAAACCAATAGGGCAAGGGGGTGCATCGCCAATGGAAGAGTGTCTATTTTGCCGGATCGTCAAAGGAGAAATCCCTTCGGAAAAAATCTATGAAGATGAGAAGGTATATGCGTTCTCCGATGTCGATCCCAAAGCGCCGGTGCACGTGCTCATTGTCCCCAAAGAACATATGGCCGATGTAACGGACCCGCGGGCCGTTGCGTTGGCGGGCAGTCTGTTTTCCGCTGTGCAGGCAATCGCAAAGCAACTTGGGTTAGAGGAAAATGGTTTCCGCTGCGTTATCAATACGGGTACACAGGGCGGGCAGACTGTGGGCCATCTGCATATGCATCTGTTGGCAGGCCGAGACCTCGCGTGGCCGCCAGGCTAATGGTACGGAATAGACCGACTGCGGGCAGAGAAAAGTGAATATAAGGGATGCTCGAAACAAGAAGACTGAAAATTGCTTCCATGAGAATTCCATGCAAAGGGGCTGGCTTTAAGACAGCCCCTTTTTTTCTTTGCCGCCCCGGGAAAATCCCCTGCCGTTTTGGTTGACAGCCTACGCGATTGGCAGTATAATAGCATAAACCAAGGAATGTCGATCATGGAGGGAGGGAAACCGAATGTCCGAAATCCGCGTTGGGGAAGGCGAATCCCTCGAAAGCGCCCTGAAGCGCTTCAAACGTAAGACCGCCCGTGCAGGCATCATGCAGGAAGCACGCAAGCACGAGCATTATGAAAAACCGAGCGTACGTCGCAAGAAAAAAGCTGAAGCTGCGAAAAAACGCAAATATTGAGCACAATGGCTGTTGGAAATTTCCAGCAGCCTTTTGTTTTGTATGGCGTTTTGCGCATAGGCGTATGCGGCGCTCTTTGGAAGAACATGCAAGGGGCACGCTGCCGATGGGATAGAGCGGAGGTAGGCATTGGAAAAGCGCGTGGCGTATTGCGGCTGCCATGCGCCGGCAGAGAAAAACGGGGCTATGCGGGGAAGCTTTGCACCCGATGGGATGGCGCAGCAAAAGCGATGCGTTTTTGCCCGCGTGGAATTTGAAAATGCACAAAGGCATATCTTACCCAGACTACGGAAAACCGCATGCAGGGGCAAAAGGTGCGGCAGGCAAAAAAATGCGCCGCAGCGCCCTCGGCCATATGGCTCGGCATAGACTGTCGGCAGGGCAGGTTTGGCATAGAAAATTGCAGCGCGGCAGTTGGTTTTTGTCGAAAAATGCGGTAAAATAAATTGATTCGAAATCATTGTAAGGGGGAATTGTTCAATGTTTTGTAGTCATTGCGGAAAGCAGATTGCGGATGATGCAAAGTTTTGCCCATCTTGCGGGGCGCAGGTAGCGCAACCGGGGCAGAGCGCGCCCCAGGCGGAGCCTGTGCAGACGCCGCCGCAGCCGGAGCCCCAGGCAGAGCCTGTGCAAACGCCGCCGCAGGCAGCGCCAGTGTATCAGACCGTCTCCTCGCCGCAGCCCACGCAGCTTGGCACCAAATGGCTGACGGTGCTGCCGTTTTTGCTGGGCTTGGGCGCCATCATGAATTTTGTGACCGTCATAAGGATCCTGGGTTCCGGCGTTTCGCTGGGCGATATGTTCTCTGTGCCCACGGCAGGGCCGATCTTTGCGCTGGCCTTTTTTGGCACCATTGCGCTGGTCGCTTTGGCTGTGGTGGCCATCGTGTATTTGGTACGCCGTAAAAAACTGGGGTACCAGTGCGTTTACGCGTTGTATGGCTGCCAGCTCGCCGTGAATCTCATCGTGTTTTTATCCACGATGGGCTATTACGGCGTAGACCTGACCTCCACCGTCATCGCCATCATCGTCGCCGGCGTGATGCTGGGCATCAACGTCACATACTTTAACAAGCGCAAGCACTTATTCAACTAAAAAGGGGCGCCTTGCCGCCCGCAAGATAGGGGGACCTTTCATGTTTTGTTTTCGTTGTGGGCAGGAGCTGCCAGAAGGGGCAAAGTTTTGCCCGTCCTGCGGCCAAAGCCAGACCATAGACACCCAGCCGGCACAGGCGGAAGCGCCCAAGGCAGAGCCGCAGGCAGAGCCCGTGCAGGCGGAAGCGCCCAAAGCAGAGCCGCAGGCAGAGCCCGTGCAGGCGGAAGCGCCCAAGGCAGAGCCGCAAGCAGAGCCGGCACAGCAGCCGGCGCCGCCGCAGAGCGGGGTTTCCTATGCACAGACGCAGCCTTCGCCGCAGGCAGCGCCGACGTACCAGACGGTGCCTTCGCCGCAGCCCATGCAGCTTGGCACCAAATGGCTGACCGTGCTGCCCATTCTTTTGGGCCTGGGCGCCGTGCTCAATCTGATTTCCATCATCAGCTTGCTGGATGATCTGGACGGCATCCCGCTAAGCTTTGCCTTTTCGCTGCCCACCATCGGGCCGGCGTTTGCGATTGCGTTTTTCTCCACCATCGCGCTCATCGTGCTGGCCGTGGTCACCATCATCCTGTTGGTGCGCCGCAAAAAGGCAGGCTGTTTCTGCGTATATGCGCTGTATGCCGTTCAGGTGTTGGCCAATATCGTCGTCCTGTTTGCGTATCTGGATTTTGGGATGGATGTCCTTTCCATCATCCTTTCGATCCTCATCGGCGCGGTGATGCTGGCGGTCAATGTCGTATATTTTGGCAAACGCAAGCACATGTTTTCTTGATATAACAGCGGAAAAGGCGGCCGGGCCGCCTTTTTCCACAGAAAGGAAGAGGGAAGATGTACTGTATCCATTGCGGGCAGCGCCTGCCGGAAAACGCGCGGTTCTGCCCCTCCTGCGGCGCAGCGCAGCGGGCAGAGACGGCCCCGGGTACGGCGCCGCAGCCAACGCCCCCACAGCCGCAGGCCAAAAAGCCAAGCTATTTTGACGGCCTGCGCAACGACCCCTACTGGGCACGTGTGCGCAGCTGCGAAATCGGCATGATGTGGTATATCGGGCTGATTGCCTACCTGGGCTTTACTGGCCTGATGGGGCTTACGGCCCTGGCCATCGGCATCCAGGGATTGGATAGCTACGACGTTACCTATGCCGTGCTTACCATGCTTTGCGGCACTGGCTTGGGCGCTGTTTCGGTGCTGGGCATTTACGACAATATGAATTTCAAAAAGCGCCTGTTTCCGATGGTGCTGGCCAATTTCGGCCTCCAGCTGCTGGAATGCCTGTTTGGCTTGATGTTCGGCGATTCAGACTTTGCGGTGCTGTGGGCGGTGCTCATTCTCATCATTGCCGGGCTGGCCGTGCTCCATTACTTTTATTTGAAAAACCGCCTAAAATACCTTTCCTAACCAGCAAAGGGAGGCCTTTTGGCCCTCCCTTTTTGCGTGTTGGCACCCGGGGCGGGCAGGCTGCCGCAAGGCCGAGGGGCGGGCCGATGCAGCCCCAAAAAAAGCCAAGAAAAAAACTTTATTTTCCAGTTAAGTTTGTGGCGAAATTGTTGACAAGCATCCCTGTAAATGATATTTTTTATAAAGGAAACAGGCCTCATGAGATTTAGCGGCGTAAACTCAGAGGGGCCTAAATCAATCTGATTGCAAGCCTCCCTTGAGTGAACGAATCATTTCAAAGGAGGCATTTTTCATGAAGAAAAGGGTTTGGAAAGCTCTGCTGTGTTGCGTTCTGGCAATGGCAATGCTGCCGGCGGCTGCGTTTGCAGCGCCCGAAGCGGACATTACCATCACGGACTGCGGCGCATGGGGCGAAGCACATCCCGGCTGGTTCAACGTAGGCTGGAAGTACAGCGATGGGTTTGCAACTGACGACATTACCGCCATCCGCGTTGGCATGAAGGACAAATGGGGCCGCAGCATCGTGGAGTATACCGCCGATGCTACGCAGGTTGCTTGGCAGAAGGACAATGGCTATTTGGTCGGTGGAAATCTGAGCAGCGCGCCGTTCTACAAGGAAAATAACGGTACGCCGTTGCCGGATGGCAGGGATCTGGACTGGACGGTGAACAAGGGCGAAGCGTTTGAGAAATGGCAGCCCGCCACGTTCTATGTGGAGGTAAAAACCGCAGACAAAACCTACTACAAAGAGGCTTCGTATGACGGCGGCTATCCTTGCGATCATGCATTCACCAATGCAGTGCCCGCCAAAGCGGCTACCTGCACGGAGGATGGCAACATTGCCTACTGGCAGTGCAAAGCCAGCGACTGTGGCAAAATCTTTGCCGACAAAGAGCTGACCAAAGAGATTACGCTGGAAGAAACCGTTATCAAAGCGGCCCATAAGGCGCAGAAGGTGGAGGCCAAAGCGCCTACCGCTACCGAAGAAGGCAACATTGAATACTGGTATTGCGAAGCTTGCGGCAAATGCTTTGCCGATGAAGCGCTAACCAAAGAAATTGCCAAGAAAGACACCATCGTAGCGGCTACCGGTGAAACGGCCCAGCCGACACAGACCCCGGCGGCCGCGAACGAGGCTTCCCCGGAAACCGGCGACAGTACCAATATGCTGCCGTGGGTAGGCCTGATGCTCGTTGCAGCGTTGGGCGGCGCTGTGGTGCTGATGGTAGCACAGAAGAAAAAAGCACAGCGGTAAAAACGCAGAGAAAAAGCAGAGGCCTAATGCCTCTGCTTTTTTGTTGTCCTTTTTTATTTTGCCCGGGAAAACGCATATGCTTCAGCCAGCCAGCCCATCAGGGTTTGGTCGATCTCTTCTATGGCTTGCACCGGCACATGGTGCGTCCAGCGGCCGGGGTAGGGTTCTGTGGCCTGTGCGATGCGGGGGTGCTGTTTTTCATAGCCAAGGCCAAAGGAAACCAGAAGAAATTCCTTGGGCCAGCTTTTGCCTCTGCGCTGGGGCAGGGAGGCCATGGCAAACACCCGGGGGCTCAGGAAAGAGATCTGTGTCTTGCCAACGCGCACGCCCATTTCAGGATACGCCCGCGCCAGCTGCGCGCGCAACGCGGCATACAGCCCTATAAGCTGCGGCTTTTCGTCAAAAAATCTGATTTCCTCCGGCGACGTTTCCATGCCTGTATCCTCCAAACGGATGGGCGTTAGGCCCTGCGCCCCAGCAGCCTGGACACCCGTTTGATCTGCTCTATGAACGCGTCGGTTTCCCGCCGGCCCTGTATGTCTTTTTGGGGCGTGGCGGCCCAGCGGTATATCTGCTCGATGCTTCCATACCCACGGCCAAATGCTTTGGCATATTTCACGCAGTTTGCCACGGTGGGGGCGTCGTTGAGGATCAGCATCAGCTCCTCATCCCGCCAAGGCTTTCGGTTGTTGGGTTTTTGCCGCAAAGAATCACGATCCCGTTGATATAATCATAGACCAGCTTTTCTATATACTGCACCTTTTCTTCATAGGCCATAGAATCTATGTCTGCATCAAATAGCTGAAATAATGATTGCTTAAACTCTTGCTTTTTCATGAATGTCTCTTTCCTTTCTTTGCATGGATATCCAGACGCTATAGCGGGCCTCAGCGTTCCGGTGCGCTTACCGCAAAAACGTCATGCGGCATCTCTACGCCTCGGTAATGCTTTACAAAGCCGCCGACGCGGTGCATGCCGTTGCGCAGCGCCACAGCGCGGCTGGCGGCGTTGGTATCGCGGATGATGGAATGCACCGTTTTGGCGCCAAGGGTGTCAAAGGCAAAATCGCGGCATGCGCGGGCCGCCTCGGTGGCATAGCCCCGGTGCCAGTAGGCCTGGCTGAATAGATAGCCCACCTCCAGCACGGTGCGGCCGTCCGCCTCCTGCCAGGTCAGCCCGCATTGGCCGATCATCCGGCCGGTTTCGCGCAGCACCACGGCCCAAAGCCCCAGCCCGTCCTTACGGTAGCGTGAAATTTGGCGATCCAGCCAGGCCTGGGCCTCCGCTTGGGTAAACGCGCCCTCATAGGCCTTCATCACGACGGGGTCGTACAGCATTTGGCACAGCGCCGGAAAATCGGCCTGCGTCATCTCCCGCAGCAAAAGCCTGTCCGTTTGTATTTGTATCGGCATTGTATTTCCTCCTGTTTGGCTGGGCGCGGCTCAATCCAGAGTTGCCTGGCTAAGGATATAAAATTCTTCTTGGCTGGGCGTATGCGCTTTCTCCATGGGCGGCAGGGTATCGTCGTACCGTTGCGCCTCGTCCTCCGAAATCGCCATCACGGGGCTGTCGCGGTATACCCAGGTTTGCCCGCCCAGCGCCTGGGGCGCAAGCTCACAGACCAGCATGGCGGCAGGATGGCGCCCGTCCTCGGTGCATACGTTGTATTTTTTGCAGCTTTTGAACCCAAGCCCCACATAGTTGGCAGGGCTGCCGATAATCACCACCGCTCATAGCCCAGGGCCTTTGCCTGCAGCAGCGAATGGCGGATCAGCTTGGCGCCGTACCCCTGCCGTTGATAGGCCGGCGCAATGCTGACGGGCCCAAAGGTCACGATGTGTTTTTGGCCGCCGTCTTGCCCGGTCAGCGTGGCTCTGGTATACATGATATTGCCGATGATGCGCCCATCCAGCTCCAGAACAAAGGCAAGCTCGCGGAGAAAATCCGGATGATCCCGCATGATGCGTACCAAATAGTGCTCTACGCAGCCCGGCCGATAGACATTGTAAAATGCCTCGCGCGTCAGATTTTCTACCTGTTGATGATCGGATGGCTGCTCCAGCCTGATCCGGGCGTTGCCGTTCATATAAACACCTCCGCATGTATGCTATTTATACCATCCCGGCCCAAAAGCCAGGTTTGGGATTTCATCATAACATAAAACAGCCTCTCTTGCGCTGCGCCGGCGCCAAGCAGGCCGGTTTTTTCAGGAATTTTTGCGATTTTTCTATGCTTTGTAACTTTTCTTTTTTGCAATATGTGGTATACTTTACATTGGTAAAATTGAGACATTAAATAAGGAGGACTTTTCATATGTCACAGATCGTTGATGTACATGCAAGAGAAATTTTAGACTCCAGGGGCAACCCCACCATCGAAGTAGAGGTTACCACTGCCAGCGGTTACTTTGGCCGCGCCATGGTGCCCAGCGGCGCCTCCACCGGCGAACGCGAAGCGCTGGAGCTGCGTGACGGCGATAAATCCCGTTACCTCGGCAAGGGCGTGCAAAAGGCTGTGGACAACGTAAACAACGTGCTGGCAGACGTCGTAAAGGGCATGGATGTAACAAGCCAGGCCGCCATCGACAAAGCTTTGATCGAAGCGGACGGCACCAAGGACAAGTCCAAGTACGGCGCAAACGCCATCCTGGGCATTTCTCTGGCTGTGGCTCATGCGGCTGCGGACGTATACGGCCTGCCGCTGTACCGCTATCTGGGCGGCATCAATGCCAAGACCCTGCCGGTGCCGATGATGAACGTATTGAATGGCGGCAGCCATGCGGATTCCTCTGTGGACTTCCAGGAATTCATGATTATGCCGGTCGGCGCCAAGAGTGTGAAGGAAGCCATCCGCATGGGCGCGGAGACCTTCCATGCCTTGAAGAGCGTTTTGAAGAAAAAAGGCCAGGTTACCGCTGTGGGTGACGAGGGCGGCTTTGCCCCCAACCTGGAAGACAACGAAGCGCCGCTCAAATGCATCATGGAAGCCATTGAGGCGGCAGGCTACAAGCCGGGCGAAGAAATCTGCATCGCCATGGACGTGGCCGCCAGCGAATTCTACAATGCGGAAACCGGCATGTATGAATTGAAAAAATCCGGCCAGGGCAACAAGACCACCGACGAGATGATCGCCTGGTTTGATGAATTGGTGGAAAAATACCCCATCATCTCCATCGAAGACGGCCTGGGCGAACGCGATTGGGACGGCTGGAAGAAGCTGACCGAGCACCTCGGCAAGAAGATCCAGCTCGTGGGCGACGACCTGTTCGTTACCAACCCTGAGATCCTCCAGGAAGGCATCGACAAGGATACCGCCAACGCGATCCTCATCAAGGTCAACCAGATCGGCACACTGACCGAAACCTTCGACGCTATGGAGCTGGCCAAAAAGCACGGCTACACGGCGGTTGTTTCCCATCGTTCCGGCGAAACCGAGGACACCACCATCGCGGACATCGCTGTGGCGTTCAATGCAGGCCAGATCAAGACCGGCTCTATGTCCAGGACGGACCGTATCGCCAAGTACAACCAGCTGATCCGCATCGAGGAAGAGCTGGGCGACGTGGCCGTGTTCCCGGGCAAATCCGCGTTCTACAACATCTACAAGCATTAAGCCAACGCATTTGGCTGAAAAAGGCTCCCGCAAGGGGGCCTTTTTGTTTGCCAATAAACAGGTGCAGCCCCTGCAAGCGAAGAGCCAGGACGCATCCACACAGCAAAAAAAGCCAGCGGCGGCTGCGCCAACCCAGCAAAATATGGGATGAACAGCGCCCGGCCCATCCCCGGGATACTGTGGTGTGCCTTTGCCGCAAAGCCATGGCCGGAAAAGCCGGCGGCGGCTCGCCGCTAGGTATGAAACGGCGGCCCCGCTCATACCTTCAAAGAGGAGGTGGAGCCGGGTGGCACGTACCAAAAAACAAGCAAAACCAAACCGCAAGCCGCATTGGATGGATCTGCCCATAGAACTTCGGGTCGGACAGCCCCGCATAACGCTGGTGGGCAGCGGCCCGGTGTTTGTGGAAAACCACAGCGGCCTGCTTGCTTATACGACAAAACGCATTCAATTCCATACGGGCGAGGGGCTTTTGACCATCACCGGCACGCATTTGACGCTGGACTGCATGGCCAGCGGCGCCGTGCGCATCGGCGGCCGCGTCCAAGGCGTTGCGCTGGAGGGAGGGGAGCAGGCCGATGCGTAATCTCTGGCAGCTTTTCCAGGGCTATGGCGAGGTAGAGCTCAAGGGCATGGGCCTGGAGCGGGCCCTAACCCAGCTGGAACGTGCGGGCGTTACGCTCTGGCATATCCGCAGGGTAGATCGGCTGACCATCACTTGCCGCGTTCCCATGCACCAAAAACGCCTGTTCCGAAAGACTGCGGCGGAGCTGCCCTGCCATATCGCCTGGCGCCGCGAACGCGGCCTGCCTGGCTTTGCCCACCGCCTGCTTCAGCGCCGCGCGCTCATGGCCGGCCTGGTGCTGCTGGTGGTAGGCAGCCTGGCGTCGGTGCAATTTGTCTGGCGGGTGGAAATCAAAGGCGTGGACGATCCGCAGCGTCTCCAAGAGATCCGCCAGCTGATCGAGGACTGCGGCTATGGCCCAGGCGCCTGGTGGCATACCATTGAGCTCAAAGAGGTAGAGCGCCAGCTGATCTTGCAAATGCCGGATGCTGCGGGCCTGGTGGCCAACCGCACCGGCACCACGCTAGAGCTGGAGGTTATCCCCACCGTACCCGCGCCCGAATTGTTTACCCCCGGCGAGCCGTGCGACATCGTCGCCAAAGAGGATGGGGTCATCGTTTCCGTTACCGCGTTGGAAGGCATTGCCAAGGTGCAGGCCGGGCAAACGGTAAAAAAGGGTGATGTGCTCATTTCCGGCAATATCATCCGCGAGGAAGGGGAAAACCGCACCGTACAGGCCCGTGGCGAGGTTATCGCTACGGTCAACATCACGGGCAGCCATACTGTTTCTATGACCACGGAGGAGCCTGTTGCCCAGGGCGAAGCGTATACCACCCGCGCTTTGCAGCTGGCCGGCTGGCAGGTGCCGCTGGAAAGCGCACCAAATGAGGGGGACGCCATGCTGCTGGAAACCAAGGTAACGCAGCTCTGCGGCCTATACCTGCCTGCACGGGTCATTACCCAGCGCTGGCAGCCGGTCACGGTGCAGAGCGCTCCGCGCGCCTTTGCTGAGGCGGAGCAGACCGCCGCCGAAATTGCCACGCAAAACGCCAAGGCGCAGCTGGCCGAAGGGGAGCAGGTGCAAAACGTCGTTTTGCAAACCAACCTCAATGAGGACGGATCGCAGATGACCGTCTATGCCATTTTAGAAGTGCAGCGGCAGATCGGCGAGCCAGGCGCGCTGGCCCCCGTGCCTACACAGCCGCCGGGCGGGGCATAATGCGCTGCCTGCTGCGCCCCGGTGGCAAAAAGTTTTTTGGAAACCATTGACAGCATGCAAAAGCTATGGTATCCTATCGATAGTTAGATTAAGCTAACCACAGGAAATGTATACGGGCGGGGCCCGTTCCTTTTTCCACAATGGTTAGTATAGACTAACTATGAGTTTGTTGAGAGAGGTGCATCGTGAGCGTAGTCATCGTTGGCGGCAATGAACGCATGGCCGCCCAGTATGAAGAGATCTGCCGATGCTACGGCTGCAAGGCCAAGGTATTCTGCAAGGAGAACGGATCGCTAAAGCGCAAGATGGGCGTGCCGGATCTGCTGATCCTCTTTACCAATACCGTCTCCCACAAGATGGTTATTTCCGCCGTGGGCGAGGCGAAAAAGAACCGCATCCCCGTGGCCAGGACCCATTCCGCCTCCAGCGCGGCGCTGCACCGCCTGCTGCAGGATCATGTGGGGCAGGCCCGGCATGCTTGAAGCCATGCTGGCCCGCCATGCAGCACCCACCCTGGCAGGGCTGAAAACCGCCAACCTGTTTGCCGTGCGCTATGCCTCCTATCATGCGCTTGCGGAGCAGGCGGCGGCCTTGCACCAAAGGCTGTGCAAAAAGGGCGTGTGCGTATGGCTGCTGGGCGTATCCTGCGGGCGGGCGCTGGTGTATGTTTGCCGGCCGCACCGCCTGCAGCGCGATTTGTCCGCACAGGGCAGCCGCAGCATTCTCCGCGCTTGCGGCTACCGCAGCGCTTCTGTGCAGGGCTGCCTGTTGCAGCTCAGGCGCCGCCTGGCGCAGTCCGGGCAGTTTCCGCACGAAATCGGCCTGTTTTTGGGCTATCCGCCTTGCGATGTGCTGGGTTTTCTGCACGATGCCGGCAGGCACAGCAAGCTCAGCGGATATTGGCAGGTGTATGGCGATGCGCAGGCGGCGTTGGCGTTGTTTGCCAAATACAAAAAATGTGCCGATGTCTATGCGCGCTGCCATGCAAACGGAACTTCTATTTGGCAGCTCACCGTAGCTGCCTAACATATTCTCTTAAAGAAAGCAGGGTTTTATGATGAGTAAAGTAGCAGTTGTGTATTGGTCCGGTACGGGCAACACAGAGCAAATGGCCCAGCAGGTGGCCGAAGGCGCCAAGCAGGCAGGCGCACAGGCGGTTTTGCTGACCGCCGCCGAGTTTGGCGCGGATCAGATGGATGCTTTTAGCGCCGTGGCATTTGGCTGCCCCTCCATGGGCAGCGAGCAGCTGGAAGAAAGCGAGTTTGACCCGATGTTCCAGGCGTGCAGAGCAAAGCTGAACGGTAAAAAAATCGCCTTGTTCGGCTCCTATGGCTGGGGCGATGGCCAATGGATGCGCGATTGGGAAGAAATCTGCCGCGGCGACGGCGCCGTGCTGGCCGCAGAGCCGGTCATCTGCAACGAAACACCGGATGACGAGGCCAACGAAAATTGCCGCTCCCTGGGGAAAGCGCTTGCTTAAAACAACCATTCCTTCGTCAAAAGTTCCCTCTTGGGGAATCCCCTACATGTCTTGAATGCCTCTTCGCTTTCCCCCCTAGTATAAAAAGAACGGGCCCACACCCGTTCTTTTTTTATCGTGCACCCGGCGCTTGACAGCCTTTTGCCGGCTTTCGTACAATAAAGCCGTCATTTCATCGAGGAGGGAATCGTATGCGCTTTTCCAACTTAAGCCGCCAGTATACCGCTGTTTGGCGGCAGACCAATGCGATTTATGACGCCTGGGCCAAGCGCCACGGGCTCACCTATCCAGAGCTGCTGGCCGTGCTTTCGCTGTCTGCGCCGGGGCCTGCGCCCAGGCCGGAGGAAATTGCGGAAACCTGGCTGCTGAGCCGGCAGTCCGTACGCACCATTTTGCAAGGCTTTGCCAAGCGCGGCTGGCTCACGCTGGAACCCTGCCAGGCGGACCGTAGGAAAAAGCGCATCGTCTTATCGCGGGAAGGGCAGGCGGCCGTGCGCCGCATCGCCCGCGCGCTGGGGGCTGTGGAGGCGGCCGTATGGCAGACGCTGGGGGAAAAGCGCACCGAGTCGCTGATTAAAACCACAGCGCTGTACAACGAATTGTTTGAGGAAGCAGCCGGCCGATGACCCCACAGGCTCGTGGAAACGTGATGCGCCGATGATTCGCCGCCCGGACGGCGCAGTGGGAGGAAGGCTTGGGGGCGCTTTTTAAGCGAAAACGCCGTCTATATCGAGTCCTGGGGGCCAAGGATGAAGGGCGGGCGCGCATACTTTACCGGTTTGCCGAATGGAACACATGCGGACGTGTAGCTTCCTGGGAGATTTTGCGCTTTTTGCACGGCGCAGAGGAGGCCGTTGCCGTTTGGCAGTTTGGCGGCGTGTCGCTGGTTCGCTTTGATGCGGATGGGCGCATCCGCTTTTTGCGGGAATTCGGCTGCAATGCCGATCGCTATGATCCCTATGCCAACGGCCCTGTGCCCGTGTTTCGGTACGAAAAGGTGCGCTGGTTTTGAGTTTCTTGCCATAAAAAAACCGGGTTGCAACCCGGTTTTGCTGCGTCTTATCGCTGTTCCGTATGCTGCTGCACATGGCGCTTGATCGCCTCAAAGCTCTCTGCGCTGATGACGTGCTCAATCCGGCACGCATCCTCGGCCGCCGTTGATTTCTCTACCCCCAGCGCCGCCAGCCAATCGGACAAAAAAGTGTGCCGCTCGTAGATGGTTTCTGCGATTTTACGGCCCTTGTCCGTGAGTGTGATCATGCCGTCCTCATCCGTTTTGGCGTACCCGTTTTCACGAAGGTTTTTCATCGCTACGCTGACGCTGGGCTTGGTAAACCCAAGCTCATTGGCAATGTCGATAGAGCGCACCGCCCCTTTGCGTTTGCTCAAAATCAAGATCGTTTCCAAATAATTTTCCTTGGATTCCTGGATCTTCACATGCTCACCTCCTTTGTCAGGGCCGTGCTGCCCGCCCATTTTTTATTTCAAAAGTATACCATATTCTTTTCGGTCCTTCAATTTGCTCTGGACGCCCTGTGTTTACATACCATGCTTGAAAGTTGGGTTTTTGGGGCATATAATAAAACAAACATGCCGTGCATGGCGCGGAAAAAAGGCAGAGGAGCAGTGGCTTGGAAACGGAAAAAAGGGAGATAGAATTGGTGGAGTTTTCCACCCTGGATGAATTGATGGCGGTCTTTGGCCCGTACGATGCCAACGTCAGCCTGATTGAGCGCGCGCTGGATGTATCCATCAACGCCCGCGATAAGCAGGTGGAGGTGCGCGGCGAAGCGGAAGCGCGCCGGGCTGCGGCTAAGACGCTGAAAACCCTGCAAAGGATGGTAGCGGAAGGGGAAACCGTCAACGATTGGGCTGTCAGCCAGGCCATAGAGATGACAGCCAGCGGCCAGACAGAAGAGGTCATGGCCGCCACGCGCGATGCCGTGGCCGTAACCTACCAGGGCAAGCCGGTAAAGTGTAAGACCCTTGGGCAAAAGCAATATATCCAGGCCATCCGCGACAATACCGTGACCATCTGCATCGGCCCGGCCGGCACAGGCAAAACGTACCTGGCCATCGCCATGGCGGTGGCGGCGCTCAAGCGCAAGGAGGTCAGCCGCATCATCCTGACCCGACCGGCTGTGGAGGCGGGGGAAAAGCTTGGCTTTCTGCCCGGCGATCTGCAAAGCAAGGTAGACCCATACCTGCGCCCTCTGTACGATGCGCTGTTTGATTTTTTGGGGCAGGAGCAGTTCAGCCGCAGCCTGGAAAAAGGCGTCATAGAGGTAGCCCCCATCGCCTATATGCGCGGGCGTACGCTCAACGATGCGTTCCTGGTGCTGGATGAAGGGCAGAACGCCACGCTGGAAACGCTGAAAATGGTGCTGACGCGCTTTGGCGAAGGCTCCAAGGTGGTGCTGACCGGCGATATTACGCAGATCGACCTGTCCGGCGGGCAAAGATCCGGCCTGAAAAAGTGCGCGGAGATGCTCTCCGGCATCGAGGGCATCGGTGTGGTGCGCCTTTCCAACCGCGACGTGGTGCGCCATAAGCTGGTCAAAGAGATCATCAAGGCGTTTGAAAAGTACGAGCGCCAGGCCGAGCAGCATGCGAAAAACAGAAAATAAATGGCAGCATTGTGCCGGCTCTTTTGGGAGCCGGCTTTTTTTCGCCGTTTGGTTAGCAGTGACTTTGCCATACGCTTCTGCTATAATCTAAGAAAATAGGGAATGCCCCGGAATTTGTATAAATTTTTGAAAAATGGGCGTACAATGTAAAAACAAACCGCTTGCTTTTTGCGGCGGGTCTTAACTTAAGGAGGCGTCATTATGACATTGGGGGACAGGCTGGGCAGACGCCTGAGCCGCAAGGCCGTGCTGGCGATTCTTGTCCTTTGTGTGTTTGGAATCGTTGCCATTGCCATTACGCCTAAAAGCTATGATTTACAGGTCGGCAGCGTGCCGGAGGAAAACATCACCGCCCCGCGCGAGGTGGAGGATACCGCCGCTACCGATGCGTTGAAAAAACGTGCCCGCGAAGCCGTTTCGCCTGTGTATTCCAAAGACGGCGCAGAGACTGTGACCATGCAGGAGAAGATCCAGGCCTATTACGAGGAGATCGACCAGGTGAGAAACCACGCCTTTGTGCAGCTGGATGCCGTCAGCTCTCAATGGGAGGCCGCCGGCCAGATCGGCCCGGCCCCTACCCTGGAAATGGTGCTGACCGAGGCGTTTTATCAAGAACTGAATCAGCTCATGCCAGAGCAGGTGGACAACGAAACCCTGCACCAGCTGCTGCTTGCCACCGACGCGCAATGGCAGGCTGCCAAAAACCAGGCGACGGAATCCTCCAACGCGGCGTTTGAAAACGGCGTGGGCGAGGATGCGGTGGTGCTTACGCGCGATGGCGTGCAAAAGCAGCTAGAGGCGCTGGATGTGCCGGACGTTTGCAAGCAGATGGCGATGAAGCCCATTATCAAATACCTAAACGCCAACCTTTTGTATGATGAGGACGCCACCGAGGAAGCCCGCGATAAGGCGGAAAACGATGTAACGCCGGTGGTATACAAAAAAGGACAGGTCATCGTAAAATCGGGCGAGGAGGTCACGGAGGACCAGTTTGCCGTGCTGCAAATCCTGGGCATGGTGGCGGGCGGCTTTAACGCGCCGCTGTATATCGGCGCCCTGCTGGTGGTGCTGCTGCTGACCGCCATGGGCGTGCACTTGATCCGTGAACAGGACCCGGACATCGAAAGCAAAACCCTGTTGATGGGCGGCATCTGTATCGTATTCGTGCTGCTGGCCGCGCTGCTTGTCATCCGTACCAACCCCGGCTTTGTGCCGGTATGCTTTGTAGCGATGACGATGAGCATGGTGGTAAACGCCCATACCGGCATGGTACTGGGCAATTTGACCAGCGCGCTTGTCGGTGTGATGGCGCTGGTAGCCGGCGCCACCTCGCAGGTGGCCTTTGCCGTGCTGCTCAGCGGTATGGCGGGCAGCACGGCCTGCGCCAAATTGGCGGACCGCTGCAAAAGCCGCGTGCGTATCCTGGGCTGCGGCCTGGTAGCAGGCGCGGCGGGCGGCGCGGTGTACATCTGCATGGGCCTTTTGATGGGCAACGCATTTTTGACGATTTTGCAGTCCGTGCTGGTATCCCTGGCTGTGGCGCTGGTGGCTTCGATGGTATGCCTGGGCTCCACCCCCATTTGGGAGCAGGGCTTTAAGATTTTAACGCCGATGAAGCTTATGGAGCTTTGCAACCCCACCAACCCCTTGCTGCACCGGCTTTCGATGGAGGCCCCCGGCACCTATCATCATTCCATCATGGTAGGCAACCTGGCAGAGGCGGCTGCCGAGGCAGTGGGGGCGAACCCGCTGCTGGCGCGCGCGGCGGCCTATTATCATGACGTCGGCAAGCTGAAAGCCCCCGCCTTTTATGCGGAAAACCAGCCGCAGGATATGCCAAATCCTCATGATAAGCTGACCCCGCTGGAAAGCGTGCAGATCATCCGCAACCATACCATAGACGGAGAGCGCATGATCCTGGAGGCCGGCATTGCACCGGAAATCGCGCGCATCGCCCGCCAGCATCATGGCACGACGCTGATGTATTATTTTTACAATAAGGCCAGGGAAAACGACCCCAACGTGGACCCCAGCCTATTCCGCCACAACGGCGGCAAGCCCACCACCCGCGAAGCCGCGCTTATCATGCTGGCGGATGCCACCGAGGCGGCCACCCGTGCCGGCGGCGCTACCGGCGATTATAAGCGTACGATGGAAAAGATCATCCAGCAGCGCTATGACGACGGGCAACTGGATCTGGTAAATTTTACCTTCCAAGACCTGAACACCATTGCCCGCGAGTTTGAGTCCGTGCTGCGCGGCATGTACCATCAGCGCATCCAGTATCCGGACGTAAGGCTGAAACGCGCCCGCATGGAGGAGGAAAGCAGCCAATGAAGCAAGTACAGATCGACAATTTACAGCGCATTGTTCCTTTTGATACCCAAATGAGGGGCAATATGACCCAGGCGGTGCAGTCGGTATTTTATACGGTAAAGGGCGTCACAGCGCCGCTGGAGGTGCAGATATCGCTCGTTGGCCCCCGCGCTATGCGCCGGCTGAACCGCGAAAGCCGAAACATCGATAGGGAAACAGACGTGCTCAGCTTTCCGTATTTGAATTGGGAGGGCGCCACCCCCGGCGATTTTACCACCTTGGCGGAGCCGCCCATGGTCAATATGGAAACCGGGCGCATCCTCATGGGGGATATCGTCATTTCCATGCACCGCGCAGCGCAGCAGGCGGAGGAATATGGCCACAGCCTGATGCGCGAGGTGTGCTTTCTGGCAGTGCATGGCGCGCTGCACCTTTTGGGATACGATCATATCACCCCGGAGGACGACGCGCGCATGCAGGAGATTGCACAAAAAATTTTAAGCACTTTGGGCATTTTTCGTGATTGATTCGTTGTATCTTTTCGCCGTTTATGCTAAGATAATGCCAATAGGAGTCTCTGTATGAGCCAATTCGTTTCAGGATTCGCGGCCGTGATCGGCCGGCCCAATGTGGGCAAATCCTCCCTTATTAACTACATCGCCGGGGAAAAGCGCGTCATTGTCTCG
>UREB01000012.1 GCA_900546685.1 uncultured Eubacteriales bacterium
ACCAGCTCGTCTGCGTGGTTGGTAAATATCTCTTCCGGTGTACTGTCCAGTACAATCCTGCCTGCATCCATGACGATCATGCGCTGTGCTTTCAGCGCCTCGTCCATGGAATGGGTGATATGGATCAATGTGATGCCGCTTTCGTGAAGCTCATCCAACGTTTGCATCACGGACTCACGGCCGCTCGGGTCCAGCATGGAGGTCGGTTCGTCCAAAATGATAAGCTGCGGCTGCATAGCCAATACACCGGCGATGCCCACCCTTTGCTTTTGTCCGCCAGACAACGTATGCGGCGCGCGTTTGGCAAATGACGTCATTCCTGTCTGCGCCAGCGCTTGATCCACACGCTTTCGGATCTCTTCGGTTGGCACGCCTAAGTTTTCCGGCCCAAACGCCACATCCTCCTCTACCACCGAGGCCACAATCTGATTGTCCGGGTTTTGAAAAATCATCCCCGCGCGTTTGCGAATCTCCAGCGTTTTACTTTCGTCTTTTGTATCCATGCCAAATACGCGCATCACGCCCTCTGTGGGCTGCAACAGCGCGTTGATATGTCGGGCCAGTGTGGATTTCCCGCATCCGTTGCGCCCTGCAATCGCCACGTATTCGCCTTGCTCTATATCAAAGGTCAAATCGCGTAGTGCAGGCTGCTCTCCATATCGAAATTGCAGGTGTTCGCACTCTACTGCCTTCATGGCTTTTTCCCCTTCCATACAAACAAAGGGAGCCAGTTGGGCTCCCTTTCGCTTGTCTGTTTACACCAATTCTACGATGGCCATGTTAGACGCATCGCCGCGGCGTGGGCCGGTCTTGATGATACGGGTATATCCGCCGCCCTGGCCCAGATCCTGTGCACGCTTCTCGTACTTCGGAGCGATTTCACGGAAAAGCTTTTCTACAACCGGATTTTTCACGTCACTGGTACGTGCCTTATAATCCGATTTGGATTCTTTTTCGCCTTTTGCTTCCGGTACATTGTACAGGTACGCCAACATCTGACGTCTCGCCGCCAGCTTGCTAGGAGCGTCGTTGGTGTATTGTTCGCCGTTTTTGGTTACGATTTCCGTATTGTTATACTCTTTGATTGCAAGAGTAATCAACTTTTCAGCAATGCTGCGCACTTCCTTGGCGCGGGCTTCGGTGGTCTCGATCTTACCGTTCCAGAGCAGCGCCGTCGTTAGGTTGCGCAAAATGGCTTTCCTTTGGTCGCTTCTGCGGCCAAGCTTACGGTATGCCATAGTGTACGTTCCTCCTCTTTAATCATCGCTTGCGCGGAGGGAAAGCCCGAGTTCTTCCAGCTTTTGCTGGACTTCTTCCAGCGACTTACGCCCCAAATTGCGCACTTTCATCATTTCTTCCTCAGTCATCTTGACCAGTTCCTCTACCGAACTAATGCCCGCCCGTTTTAGGCAGTTATAACTGCGCACGGAAAGATCCAGATCATCGATGGATTTTTCATAAACACCGTCTCTGCGCTCATCTTCCTTCTGCACCATGATCTCGACATCTCCTACATGGTCCGTCAGGTTGATAAACAGCATCAGATGTTCGCTCATGATTTTGGCTGCCAAGGAAGCGGCCTCTTCCGGCGAGATCGTGCCGTCCGTCCAAACTTCCAGCGTCAGTTTATCATAGTCCGTGACTTGGCCTACACGCGTGTTTTCCACAGTGAAATTCACTTTGGTTACAGGCGTGAAGATCGAATCAATGGCAATGACCCCAATGGGCTGGCCCTGCTTTTTATTTTTGTCAGCATATACATAGCCGCGGCCATGTTCAATGTTGACCTCCATATTCAGCACAGCGTCATCGCCCAGCGTTGCAATATGCAGATCAGGATTCAAAATCTCTACCTCTGCATCCGAAGCAAAGTCTCCCGCTGTTACTTCACAGGGACCCTTTTTCTCGATCCGGAGGGTTTTCGGGCCCTCTGAATGCAAGAGAACCGAGATACGCTTCAAGCTCAACACAATATCCGTCACATCTTCTTTAACGCCCGGAATCGTGCTGAATTCGTGCAACACACCGTCAATACGCACATTGGTAGCCGCCACGCCCGGAAGCGAAGAGAGCAGGATACGACGCAGGGAATTGCCCAGCGTCGTTCCAAAACCGCGTTCCAGCGGTTCCACGACAAATTTGCCATACGTAGGTTCTAAGATCACGCTTTCAAGGTTCGGCTTTTCGATTTCGATCATACGTGTTGCTCCTCCTTTGCTTTTTCCCCCTATGGGTCAAGGGTGTTATCTGGAGTAGAGCTCAACAATCTGGTGCTCTTCAATGGTCAGGTCGATATCGTCACGCTGCGGCATAGCGATGACCTTGCCCACCAGATTTTCGTGATCCAAGGACAACCATTTTGGAACCATGCGGTTTCCTTCTTCACGAAGCTGTTTCAGGTTCTCCATGCTTTGGGACCCGGAACGGATTGTAATTTCGTCATTTAGCTTTACGCGGAAAGACGGAATGTTTACCTTCTTCCCGTTTACACGAATATGTCCATGGGTGACCAGCTGGCGCGCATGCGCACGGCTGTCGCCCATGCCCAAACGGTACACTACGTTATCCAAGCGGCGTTCCAGCAGCATCAACAGGTTTTCACCCGTTACGCCCCTCATGCGGCTAGCTTGCTGGAAGTATCCGCGGAATTGTCCTTCCAATACACCATAGGCACGGCGCGCTTTTTGCTTCTCGCGCAGCTGAATGCCATACTGGCTTTGTTTTTTGCGGCTAACGCCATGCTGTCCCGGGGGCGTGGGGCGTTTTACAATCGCACATTTCGCTCCAAAACAACGATCCCCCTTAAGGAAGAGCTTTGCGCCTTCCCGGCGGCATTGCCGGCAAACAGAATCTGTATATCTTGCCATCTTTGCTTTCTCCTCCTTATCTTAGACGCGGCGGCGTTTCGGTGGACGGCATCCATTGTGCGGAATGGGTGTCGTATCCTTGATCAGGGTAACCTCCAGGCCAACTGCCTGAAGCGAACGAATCGCAGCCTCGCGGCTGGAACCCGGTCCCTTTACATACACTTCCACGGTACGCAGGCCATGCTCTTTTGCAGCCTTGGCGGCCGTTTCCGCTGCGGTCTGCGCGGCAAACGGCGTGCTCTTGCGGCTTCCACGGAATCCTAAGCCGCCGGAGCTAGCCCAGGAAATTGCATTGCCGCCCATGTCCGTGATGGTAACGATGGTATTGTTGAAGGAGGAGTGGATATGGACCTGTCCTCGCTCCACGTTCTTGCGCTCACGACGTTTGCGGGTCGTGGTGCGTTTTTTCTGCTTCGGTGCTGCCATGATACTCCCTCCTTTACTTCTTTCTGCCGCTTACGGTCTTTTTCGGACCTTTGCGGGTACGTGCATTCTGCTTTGTGCTCTGTCCGCGTACGGGTAGGCCGCGGCGATGGCGAATGCCTCTATAGCAGCCGATCTCGATCAAACGCTTGATGTTCAACTGAACTTCACGGCGCAGATCGCCTTCGACCTGAATGTTTTTGTCGATATAATCACGCAAAAGAGCCTCTTGTTCTTCGGTTAGGTCGCGAACTCTGATGTCCGGATCCACACCGGTCGCTTCGAGGATCTTTTGAGCTGTCTTACGGCCGATGCCGTAGATGTATGTCAGCCCTATTTCGACTCGCTTTTCTTTCGGCAAGTCGATGCCTGCAATACGTGCCATATGTGTATGAACACCTCCCAGAAAAATTCATGTATACAAACGCGCGGTGGGGAATAAACCCGCTTCAGCCGCCCGCGCGAGGGATTTTAGCCTTGCTTTTGCTTGTGTTTCGGGTTTGTGCAGATGACCATCACCTTGCCGTGCCGGCGGATGATCTTACACTTTTCGCACATCGGTTTGACCGAAGGACGTACTTTCATGGTGATTCCTCCTTACAACTTAGCGGCCCTTGCCGCGCCAGGTGATTCTACCGCGGGAAAGGTCGTAGGGCGATAGTTCAATGGTAACCTTATCTCCCGGCAAAATGCGGATGTAATGCATCCTCAGTTTTCCGGAAATATGCGCCAATACCTTATGGCCGTTCGGAAGCTCTACTTCAAACGTGGCGTTGGGAAACGCGTCCGTTACACGGCCTTCTACTTCAATTACATCACTCTTGGACAAGTTGGCCCTCCTTTTGCATCTCCGCGGCCTTGTTGGAAAAGCCCGCCTCTTTCAGAGCCTTTTGGATCTCGGCATCAAACACATGAACGCCGCCTTGCAGCTTTTCCGCAAGCCCTTCCAAAATGGTTCCTGTTAAATCAATATGTTTGATCTTTTTTCGCTTTGGCGCTTGCTGTTTTCGGTAAACGCCATCCACAAGGTTTACATATTGGCAACCATCGTATGAGTATACCATAAAATACTTGCCTTTGTCTCGCCCTTGTTTGCTTTTTACAACACTTCCCAGAGAAATTTTTTCTTCCATCAGGATTCCTCCGGCAAAGCGGTCAAAATAACTGGTCCATCTTTGGTAATCGCTACCGTGTTCTCATAATGTGCG
The DNA here is from genome assembly GCA_900546685.1 of uncultured Eubacteriales bacterium. Classification (GTDB taxonomy): domain Bacteria; phylum Bacillota; class Clostridia; order Christensenellales; family QAND01; genus UMGS1975. Next base: position 4,499 of record UREB01000012.1, read on the forward strand.
GATAGCTTCCCGTCTGCCGTTACGCAGGTCCAGTCGTCATCCAATTCATAAACACGGTGCGTTCCTTCGTTGACCATCGGTTCAATGGCTAAAACCATGCCTTCTTTGAGCACTTCTCCTGTATTAGGCTTTCCGTAGTTGCGCACCTCCGGGTCCTCATGGAGCTGTTTGCCTATGCCATGTCCTGTCAATACACGCACAACGGAATACCCGTTTTCCTCGGCCAATGCTTGCACAGCATGCCCGATATCCCCCAAGCGTTTGCCCGGGTAGCAAAACTTCAGCGCCTCAAAAAAGCTTTGTTCTGTAACTTCCACCAACCGCCGCGCCTCTGCAGAGCAATCGCCTGCAAAAAAGGTTCGTGCCATATCCGATTGATAGCCGTGCAATTCCACGCCCAGGTCTACCGAAACGATATCCCCTTCCTGAATCACACGATCGCCCGGAATGCCATGCACGATCTCATCATTGATAGAAATACAGATATGTCCGGGAAATCCACCATAGTGATAGAAGGAAGCCTTGCCGCCACGGGAGCGGACATAGTGCCAAAAGATATCATCTACCTCTTGTGTAGTCATCCCTGGCCGAATGGACTTTCCCACCAGCTCCATCGCCTGCGCGGCAACAGCGCCTGCCTGACGCATTAGGTGAATCTCACGTTCCGATTTCAGCTTGATCATTTGCCAAATTCCTTATCCAGGATCGCACAGATGTCTGCAAATACATCATCGATGCTGCGCGTACCATCCACAGATTTCAAAACACCCTTTGCCTGATAGAAATCAATCAAGGGGCTGGTCTGTTCATGGTACACACGTAAACGATTTGCCACCGTTTCCGGAGCATCGTCGGTACGCTGGATCAGCTCTCCGCCGCAGGTATCGCAGGTAGCTTCTTTGTGGTTGTCCACATGATAAGTTGCACCGCATGCCTTGCACACGCGCCGGCCGCTCAAACGCTTGATGATATTTTCATCCGGCACATCGATGTTGATGGCTATTTCAATATCCACCTTTTCTGCCAGCGCTTCCGCTTGGGGCAGCGTGCGCGGAAATCCATCAAATAAAAATCCATTCTTGCAGTCTGGTTGTGTTAACCTAGATGCTACGATGCCAATAACGACTTCATCCGGCACCAGTTGGCCTGCATCCATATATTTCTTCGCTTCCAGCCCCAGCTTCGTCTGCTGTTTGATTTCGCTTCTCAGGATGTCCCCGGTAGAGATATGCGGCAAACCATATTTTTCACAGACACCCACGGCCTGTGTGCCTTTCCCTGCACCGGGAGGGCCAAGAAATACTAAGTTCATCTTGCTGCCTCCCTTATTTTAGGAATCCTTTATAATGCCTCATCAACATTTGAGATTCCAGTTGTTTTGAAGTCTCCAAAGCTACGGATACCGAAATCAAAACGCCGGTCGCCGTCAGAGCCATGATGTTGGTACCTACCAGGCCCGCAATCAAACCGGGCAACGTGGCCAAAAGGGCCAGGAATAACCCGCCAAACAGGGTTAAACGGCTGGAGATCTTCGCCAAATAATCACTGGTCGGCTTGCCAGGGCGAATGCCCGGAATAAACCCACCGTATTGCTGGATATTTTTAGACACTTCCACCGGGTTAAAGGTAACCATATTGTAAAAGTATCCCAATGCAACAATCAAAATTGCAAAAATGATGTTGTATGGAATGGTGGCCGAATTCATCCAACGGCCCCACCAAAGCGCAAATCCGCTCTGCGGCCAAAAGCTAGCGATCATACCCGGGAATTGTAGCAGTGTAACTGCAAAGATAATCGGCATAACACCGGCGCTGTGCACCTTCATAGGAATGTTGGTGCTCTGTCCGCCATACATTTTGCGGCCCACCACACGCTTGGCATATTGAACCGGAATACGGCGTTCACCACAGTCGATAAACACAACGCCCGCTACAATAGCCACGTAAATCACAACGATGGGCAATAAGGCCCAAGCATTGACTTCACCCGCAAAGATATTCTGCATAAAGCTCCATGCAGTCACGGGAAGGCGCGCCACGATCCCAACAAAGATAATCAAGGATACGCCGTTTCCAATGCCTTTTTCCGTGATCTTTTCCCCCATCCACATGACAATACATGCCCCTGCGGTCAGTGTCAAAACCATCGTAATTTTGGAAAGCAGATCCGTTGTAATCATATAGCTGCGTAGGCTCATTACCATGCCGATGCTCATAATCAGCGCCAAGCCAATGCCAACATAACGGGTGATACGCTTGAGCTTTTCGCGTCCCTCTTCGCCGCCTTCTTTGCTCAGACGTTCAAGTGCCGGAATCGCAAAGGTCAATAACTGCATTACGATACTAGCAGTAATATACGGCGAAATACCGACGGCAAAAATCGTAAAGCCGGCCAACGAACCACCGGTTATCATGTTCAGGAATCCTAAAATATCCGAACCCTCTACCGTTTGTTTGATGGCGGCTACATCCATCCCTGCAATCGGGATAAACGACGTGCCAATTCGGTATACCAAGAGCATGAGCAACGTATAGAGGATTTTCTTTCGCAAATCCTCTATACGCCATGCATTTTTGAAAGTTTCAAGCATTATCCAATCACCTCTACGCTACCGCCGGCAGCGTTGATCTTGTCTTGGGCTGTTTTCGTAAGCTTGGTTGCTTTCACAGTAAGCTTTTTGTTCAATTCGCCGTGGCCCAACACCTTCAGGCCATCGCCGATCTTGTTGATCAGGCCAATCTCTTTAAGCGATTCCGCCGTCACAACAGTTCCATCTTCCAAGCAGTTTAAGTCACGGACATTGACCGTAGCGTACTCCTTGGCAAAGATATTGGTAAAACCACGTTTGGGCAAGCGCCTGGTCAGGGGCATCTGGCCGCCTTCAAAACCGGGGCGTACTCCGCCGCCGCTGCGGGCCCATTGCCCTTTATGGCCTCTTGTGGAGGTTTTTCCGTGGCCGCTACCCGTGCCTCTGCCCACACGCTTTTGTGCGCGAGTGGCGCCCTGTGCAGGCTTAATTTCATGCAGCTTCATAGGGTTTCCTCCTTACGCTTCCACTTCTTCTACACTCACCAGGTGTTTGACCTTAAAGATCATCCCGCGAATGGAAGGATTGTCGACGTGGACCGCCGAAGAGTTAATCTTCTTCAAGCCCAGCGAACGAACCGTGTCTTTCATGGATTGATTGCTTCCAATGGTGCTCTTTTTCAGGGTCACTTTCAGCTGTTTCATCTGATCATTGCCCCCCTCAACCCAAAATCTCAGCTACGGATTTGCCACGCAGTTTGGCAACCTGATCCGCCGTTTGAAGCATTTTCAGCCCTTCCAGCGTTGCCTTTGCACAGTTTGCCGGGTTGTTGGAACCATAGCTCTTTGTACGAATGTCTTTGATGCCGGCCAGCTCCAATACCGCACGGACAGGACCGCCCGCAATAACGCCGGTACCTTCCGGAGCCGGAAGCAGCAGTACCAGCCCTTTGCCAAATTTCCCTTTGACCTCGTGCGGAATGCTGGTACCTACGATCGGTACGCGAACGAGGTTACGCTTTGCATCCTCGGTGCCTTTACGGATCGCTTCCGGGATCTCAGCTGCTTTGCCGCTGCCAATGCCGACCAGACCGTTTTCGTCGCCGACGACGATCAGCGCAGTAAAGCGGAAGTTACGTCCGCCCTTTACTACTTTGGCTACGCGGTTTACGGCAACAAGTTTTTCTTTCAGTTCTAAGCCTGTTGTGTCAATGCGCACTGTTGTATCCCTCCGTTTTAGAAGTCCAGTCCGGCTTCGCGAGCGCCCTCTGCCACATTGGCCACACGGCCCGTGTAGAGATAGCCTCCGCGATCGAACACGACTTGCTTGATGCCAGCTTCCAAAGCTTTCTTGCCCGCCTGGTTGCCTACCAGCTTGGCGGCCTCCACCTTGGACATTTCCTTGACTTGGTCGCGGATCGCAGGATCCAGCGTAGAGCTGGCTACCAGCGTTCTGCCTGCTGCATCGTCAATCAATTGCACATAGATATGGCTGTTGCTGCGGAAAACATCCATCCGCGGGCACTCAGCCGTCCCCATGATGTTCTTGCGAGTACGGCGGTGACGCGCGACGCGAATCTTATTTTTATCCGGTTTGTTAATCATGCTGCACGTCCCTCCTTACTTACCTGCTTTACCGACTTTGCGGCGAATGTATTCATCCACATACTTGATGCCCTTGCCCTTGTAGGGTTCCGGCGGACGCACCTTGCGCACATTGGCTGCGGTTTCGCCTACCAACTGCTTGTCAATGCCGTTGACCACGATCTGCGTCGGGCTCGGCACCTCAAAGGTGATCCCCTGCGGCTCTTCCATCTCAACCGGATGAGAAAAGCCCATATTCAGCACCAGTTTCTTCCCTTGCTTTTGCGCACGGTAACCAACGCCGACGATCTCCAATTCTTTTTTGTAACCTTCGGATACGCCAATTACCATATTCTGGATCAGGGAACGGGATAAACCGTGCAGCGCACGGTGATTTGCTTCATCCGTAGGACGCTCTACCGTCACTACATTGTCGACCACGGATACTTTCATATCATCGTGGATTTTTTGCGAAAGCTCGCCCTTGGGACCTTTCACGTGTACGGTGTTGCCCTGCTCCACCGTGACGCTTACCCCATTGGGCAGGCTGATCGGCTTTTTGCCAATTCTGGACATAACCACACCTCCGTGGGCGCCATCTTACCAGATGTACGCCAATACCTCTCCGCCGATGTTGTTCTGGCGGGCTTTTTTATCGGTCATTACGCCTTTGCTGGTGGAGATGATGGCAATGCCAAGGCCACCCAACACCTTAGGAACTTCTTCTTTGCGGGCGTATACGCGCAAGCCAGGCTTGCTGATACGGCGCAATCCCGTAACGACGCTTTCGTTGTTCGGACCATACTTCAGACCGATCTTAATTTTGCCCTGCGGGCCCTCTTCCTCGATCTCTACCGTTTTGATATATCCTTCATCCAGCAGAATCTGCGCGATGGCTTTCTTCATATTGGACGCGGGGACTTCTACGCTTTCGTGCCGAGCGACCAATGCGTTGCGGATGCGGGTCAGCATATCGGCAATGGGATCTGTTACGATCATGTTGTATCCTCCTCTCCGCGATTACCAGCTTGCCTTGCGCACGCCTGGAATCTGTCCTTTGTAGGCCAGTTCTCTAAAGCAGATACGGCATACACCATATTTGCGGAGCACACTGTGCGGGCGGCCGCAGATGCGGCAGCGGGTGTACGCCCTAGAAGAGAACTTTGGCTCGCGCTGTTGCTTATTGATCATGCTCTTTTTAGCCAAGGTTGTTCCTCCTTTTAGTTCTGGGCAAACGGCATTCCAAGGAGTGCCATCAGCTCACGCGCTTCCTCATCGGTTTTCGCAGTGGTGACAAATACGATATCCATACCGCGCACTTTGTCCACCTTATCATACTCGATTTCCGGGAAGATGAGCTGTTCCTTGATGCCCAGCGCATAGTTGCCTCTTCCATCGAAAGACTTATCCGAAACGCCGCGGAAGTCACGTACACGCGGCAAAGCAATGTTGAGCAGACGATCTGCAAACTCATACATGCGGTTGCTGCGCAGCGTTACCTTTGCGCCGACGTTCATGCCTTCACGAAGGCGGAAGTTTGCAACGGATTTACGAGCCTTGGTCACAACGGGCCGCTGGCCTGCGATCATCATCATATCGTTGACGGCCGCTTCCAGTCCTTTGGCGTTGTCTTTTACATCGCCAAGACCCATGTTCAAAACGATCTTCTCCAGTTTCGGCACCTGATTGATGTTCGTATATTTGAACTTAGCCATCAGCGCCGGAACGATTTCCTCTTGGTATCTCTGCCTCAAACGAGGCATTGCCTGTTCGGCCATTTACTTACCCTCCTTGTGGCACTCAGCCAAGTTCAGCCGCGCATTTCTTGCAAACGCGGACCTTCTTGCCGTCCGGAAGAATCTTGTAGGAAATACGGGTTGCTTTGTTGCACTTTTCGCAAACCAGCATTACCTTGGACGCATAGATAGGAGCCTCAGAACGAATGATCCCGCCCGGATCCCCTTGGCCTTTCGGCTTGGTGTGGCGTGCAACCACATTAACGCCCTCTACAACGACTTTTCCTTCTTTGGGCAGAGCGCGAAGCACCTTGCCCTGTTTTCCTTTATCTTTGCCGGATACGACGACAACCGTGTCGTCCTTCCGTACATGCAGCTTTTTGACCATATCTTCCACCCTCCTTAAAGCACTTCGGGCGCAAGAGAGACGATCTTCATATAGTCTCTTTCACGGAGCTCCCTGGCCACTGGCCCGAAAATACGGGTTCCACGAGGCTGTTTTTGGTCGTTTATGATGACCGCGGCATTATCGTCAAAGCGGATGTAGGAACCGTCAGGTCTGTTAACCCCTTTTGAGGAGCGAACGATGACCGCGCGTACAACATCCTTTTTCTTGACGACCCCGCCCGGCGCAGCACTTTTCACAGAGGCGATGATGACGTCGCCGATGTTGCCGGTCTTGCGGAACGAACCGCCCAGCACTTTGATACACATGATTTCTTTGGCGCCGCTGTTGTCGGCAACTTTTAGCCTAGTTTGCGGTTGAATCATGGCGTTGTCCTCCCTTTCTGGCTCTTACTTGGCCTTTTCGATAATTTCCACAACGCGCCAGTTCTTGTCCTTGGACAGATGACGGGTCTCCATGATGGATACCTTATCGCCTACGCCACAGGTATTGTTTTCATCATGTGCTTTCAAGCGCGTGGTCTTTTTATAGGTTTTGCCGTAAAGACGGTGCTTTTCGTGGGTTGCGATGGCTACCACGACCGTCTTATCCATCTTATCGGATACGACGATACCGGTTCTTGTCTTGCGATGGCCTCTTTCTTCCACTTTTCAGCCCTCCTTACGCTTGACCGCCGGCGGCGGCTTTAATTTCGCGTTCACGCAAAATGGTCTGTGCCTTTGCGATATCGCGTTTGGTCTGTTTGATGCTCATCGGGTTCTGAAGCTGTCCGGTGGCGAGTTGAAAACGAAGGTTAAACAGTTCCCCCTTGAGTTCCGCCACTTTACTGGTCAGCTCTTCGGTTGTCATTTCATGCAGTTGTTTCGCTTTCATTTCGTTTCACCACCTACGGCAGTATCTTCGCCCTTCTTCACGAATTTGCAGCGGCAAGGCAGCTTATGCATAGCCAAGCGCAGCGCTTCGCGGGCGGTTTCTTCCGGCACGCCTGCGATTTCAAACATCACACGGCCGGGACGTACCACAGCAACCCAATATTCCGGAGAACCTTTCCCGGAACCCATGCGGGTTTCCGCCGGTTTTTCCGTTACAGGCTTGTGCGGGAAAATTTTGATCCATACTTGCCCACCACGTTTGATATAGCGGGTCATGGCAATACGAGCAGCTTCGATTTGATTGGAGGTAATCCAGCACGGATCCAGGGCCTGCAAGCCATATTCACCGTACGTTACCGTCGTGCCGCGGGTTTCAGTGCCTTTCAGGCGTCCGCGATGCACTCTTCTGCGCTTTACGCGTTTAGGCATCAACATGGCTTATCTGCCTCCTTCCTTAGCAACAGCGGAACGCGACTTGCGCGCATTCAGCACTTCGCCTTTGTAGATCCATACCTTTACGCCGATACGGCCATAGGTCGTATGTGCTTCTGCAAACCCATAGTCGATATCCGCGCGCAGGGTTTGCAGCGGGATGCTTCCTTCATGATAGCTTTCGCTGCGGGCGATCTCCGCGCCGCCCAAACGGCCGCCGCAAGTGATCTTGATGCCCTTGGCGCCAGCCTTCATGCTGCGTCCGATGCATTGCTTCATCGCACGGCGGAAAGAAATACGGCGCTCCAGCTGCTGTGCTACGTTTTCTGCCACCAACTGTGCATTGGTCTCAGCACGCTTCACTTCGATGATGTTGATGTTGCAGGCAGTGCCGGCAACCTTGTTCAATTCCTTTTTCAGCGCTTCCACACCTGCGCCGCCGCGGCCAATGACCACGCCGGGCTTGGCGGTATGAATGTTCACTGTGATTTTTCCGGCCGCACGCTCGATCTCGATCTTTGCGATGCCAGCCGCGTACAGCTTTTTCTTCAAAAATTTACGGATTTCGTAATCAGAGATCAGGTTGTCTGCGAAGGCTTTGCCATTAGCGAACCAGCGCGTATCCCAATCTTTGATGACACCGACACGGAAACCGTGCGGATTAACTTTCTGGCCCATACTACACCCTCCTACTTAACCTGATCCAAGATGACGGTAATGTGGCTCGTGCGCTTCAAAATGCTGGCCGCACGCCCTTGGGCGCGGGGACGATAGCGTTTGAGCGTCGGGCCGCCATCCGCGTAGATCTCTGCGACATACAGCGTATCGCGTGCCATGTCGAGGTTGTTTTCCGCATTTGCTGCGGCGGATTCTACCAGTTTGTATACGATTTCGCTGGCGCCTCTGGGAGAAAGCATCAGGATTCCTTCTGCCTCTGCCAACGACTTGCCACGAATCTGATCAATCACTGCGCGCGCTTTTCTCGGCGCGATCCTAGCATAACGCAGTACGGCTTTGGGCCGTCTGTCACGATTTTCTGCTCTGCGAGCCGCTTTTTGTTTTTGACGCGTTGCCATGTCAATCTCCTTCCCTTATCTAGACGAGGAGGACTTTTCGCTGCCCGCATGGCCGCGATAGGTCCGGGTCGGTGCAAATTCGCCAAGCTTATGGCCGACCATGTCCTCAATGATGTAGACAGGCACATGTTTGCGGCCGTCGTGTACGGCGATCGTATGGCCTACCATGTCAGGGAAGATGGTGGAGGAACGAGACCAGGTCTTCAACACTTTCTTCTCGTTCTTTTCATTCATTTGCTGTACACGCGCCAGCAATCTCTCTTGTACGAAAGGTCCTTTTTTTACTGAACGGGACATTTTGCCATCCTCCTTCCTTACTTGCTGCCTCTACGACGCACAATGTACTTATCCGTCGGGGCGTTCTTCTTGCGAGTCTTGTGGCCCAGGGCCGGTTTGCCCCAGGGGGTCATCGGGCCGGGACGTCCTACCGGCGCTTTGCCTTCGCCGCCGCCGTGCGGGTGGTCTACCGGGTTCATAACAGAACCGCGTACCGTCGGGCGGATGCCGCGCGCACGCTTGCGACCCGCTTTACCCAGGTTAACGTTTTCATGGTCTTCGTTGGAAACCTGGCCAATCGAGGCTCTGGCATCCATCGGTACCATACGCACTTCGCCGGAGGGTAGACGCACCTGTGCATACTTGCCTTCCTTTGCCATCAGCTGTGCAGCACAACCTGCCGTACGGCACATCTGGCCACCTACGCCAACGCGCAGCTCGATGTTGTGGATCACAGTGCCCAGCGGAATGCTGCGGATGGGCAAGCAGTTGCCCGGCATGATATCTGCGTTTTCGCCGCTCATTACCGTATCGCCAACCTTCAAGCCGATCGGAGCCAAGATATAGCTCTTTTCACCGTCAGCATAGTGGATCAGGGCGATAAAGCAAGTACGGTTCGGATCATATTCAATCGTAGCCACTTTAGCGGGAATGCCGTCTTTGGTACGCTTGAAATCAATAATGCGGTATTTTCTCTTGTTTCCGCCGCCTCTATGGCGAACGGTGATACGGCCATGAGCGTTACGGCCGCCGGTTTTTTTCAAATCCACCAGCAGCGAGCGTTCAGGCGCTGTCTTGCTCAAGCCGCTGTAATCAGTGACCGTCATAAAACGGCGGCCCGGCGATGTCGGCTTGTATTTTTTGATTGCCATACTCCGTTTCCTCCCGTTATTGCTTGCGCTTATTGCGCCATGCCTTCAAAGAATTCGATAGGCGCGCTGGTCTCTTTCAAAACCACATACGCCTTTTTCAGAGAAGCCCTGCGGCCTTTTGTCAGGCCCTGGCGTTTGATCTTGCCCAGGGTGTTGACGATATTGACCTTTGCCACTTCTACATTGAAAATTTCTTCAATTGCCTGCTTTACAGCTGTGCGGTTTGCATCGGGATGTACGATAAACGCATAGCGTTTTTCGCTCATATCCTGATACGTTTTTTCCGTCAGCACCGGGCGGAGGATGATGTCATGCGCATTGCTCATTTTGCGTATACCTCCTGCACCTTGATGGCCGCATCCTTGGTGATGATGAAGCGATCATATTTCATAATGTCATACACATTCAGCGTGCCAGTCACCGTCGTTTTGATGCCGGGAATGTTGCGGGCGGAGAGTTCCACCTCTGCATTTCCTTCCGGCAAAACAACCAACGCTTTTCCGTCTACCTTCAAGGCATTCAGCATTTTTACCATTGCCTTTGTGGACGGCTTTTCAAAACCAACCTGATCCAAAACGATCATGTTGCCATCCGCCACCTTGCTGGATAGTGCGCTGCACATTGCCAGCTTGCGGACCTTTTTGTTCACATCCTGGCGGTAGCTGCGCGGTTTGGGCGCAAATACAACGCCGCCATGACGCCACTGCGGGCTGCGGGTGGATCCTTGGCGGGCACGGCCAGTGCCTTTCTGACGCCACGGCTTAATACCGCCGCCGCTTACTTCTGATCTGGTCAACGCGCTCTGTGTTCCTTGGCGTTTGTTGGCCAGCTGTGCTTTCACAACTTGGTGCAACGCGCTATGGTTGGGCTCGATCCCGAATACGGCATCGTTCAGCTCCAGCGAATCCACAACGCTGCCTTCCATGTTGAGGATATCAACCTTCGGCATTTGGAATTCCCTCCTTGGCTCAGTTCTTCACCGAATCGACCACGCTTACCAGCGCGCCATTCGGTCCGGGCACTGCGCCCTTGACAAGAATCACGTTCTTCTCGGCATTCACCGAAACGATCGTCAGATTCTGGGTAGTTACCTTTACCGCGCCCAGGTGGCCCGGCAGGTTTTTGCTTTTGAATACGCGAGACGGGCTAGATGCTCCGCCCATGGAACCTGGAGCCCTATGGAACCCAGAACCATGTGTCATGCGGCCTCTGTGTTGGTTGTGGCGCTTGATGACGCCGGCATACCCTTTTCCCTTGGAAACGCCGCTTACGTCTACTTTATCGCCTTCTGCGAACACATCTGCCTTGATTTCCTGGCCAACTTCATAAGAAGCTGCATCCTCCAACTTGAACTCGCGCAGGTTACGCAGTAGCCCAACGCCAGCCTTATCCAGATGGCCCTTTGCAGGTTTATTCACCAGCTTTTCACGAATGGATTCAAAGCCGATCTGCACCGCTTCGTAGCCATCCTTGTCCACTGTTTTCTTCTGCACAACGTAGCAGGGGCCAGCCTGCAGCACCGTCACAGGGACGACTGTGCCATCTTCTGCATACACCTGAGTCATGCCCAGTTTTTTTGCCAATATTGCTTTTTTCACGTCCGTCACCTCCAGCACTGCATCAAAGCTTGATCTCGATATCCACACCAGCCGGAAGATCCAGTCTCATCAGGGAATCGACTGTTTTGGACGTGGGATCCAGGATATCGATAATGCGTTTGTGCGTTTTGATTTCAAATTGTTCCCGTGCGTCCTTGTACTTGTGCGTTGCACGCAAAACGGTGATGATTTCCTTGTCCGTCGGCAGCGGAATCGGGCCCGAAATCTTGGCACCAGACCGCTTTGCGGTCTCTACGATCCTTTCTGCGCTTTGGTCGATCAGGTTGTGATCGTAAGCTTTGAGCTTAATACGAATTTTTTGGCTCGGCATATTGTTCCTCCTTTTTTCGATATCCCATTTACACGTTCCCGCGTGTGTCCACTTTTTATAGACACACGCGGCGAGATGGGACTCGCCGCCCGATTGTCAGGCTTGGTCCACGGAAATTACCCGGCTTTGCCGATGCCGGCAACCTTCCGCTTCTTCCCTATTCTGTGCACATATGCACACAGAGACTAATAGATTATAGCGTAACAATATAAGAATTGCAAGTTATTTTTTAGGATATTTTTTCTTTTATTCGCCTATCAAAATCTCCATGATATAATCATCCATCACAAACCCATTGCCTATATCCGTTACTTCCTCACGCGTTGTTTTAAACCCAAGCGCTTCGTATACTTGTTTAGAGCTATTGTGTTTATTCACCGTCAAATAGATGGATGAGAGCCCCTTTTCTCTGCATATCTCACGCATCATATCCAATGCTTGCCGTGCAATTCCCTTGCCTCTCGCCTGCTTTTGTAAATATAGCTTACTCAAAAATAGGGTGTTTCCTTGCGGCTGCAGACCGATATAACCATGTGCATCGCCATCATAAGTTATCAAATAATATTGATATCCATGCCTTTGCTGTTCTTCAATAGCAGAGACGGATTGAAACTTTTCCAGCATATATGCAATCTGTTTTTCTCCCAACAGCCTACCATAATGCTCATACCATATATCTTCTGCCAAAGAAGCCACCTTCTGCATTTGCTTTTCATCGAGTACTGCCTCAAAACATACCTGCTCCATTGCCATTCCTCTTTTTGTAAAAAAGGGACTGCTTTGCAGTCCCTTCCTCATCTCTTATTCCATGATCTCCGTT
>UREB01000013.1 GCA_900546685.1 uncultured Eubacteriales bacterium
ACGACAAAGCATTCGTCGCAGGGGCGCATAAGCTCCGCAAATTCCTCCGGAGAGGGACAGGCGGAGGAGGCGGCCGGGGAAGCGTACAACAGCGTAGAAAAGGACAGAGCCTTGGGCTATGTGCGCTGGCTGCCGCGCTATATGGATGTGCTGAAAATGGCGAGCAAGGCCAGGCGGCAAATAGAGGGATTGAGGGTGCCGGTACTTGCGGTGCATTCCCAAGGAGATGAGATTGTCAGCATAAAAAGCGTACAGGAGCTGCAGCGCAGACTGCCCGAAACACAGGTGCTGATGCTGCCCCATTCTACGCATTTTCTGTATACGGAAGAGGATGCCCAGCTGCTCAGAGGGCAGGCCGCGGCCTTTATTGGCCGATGCACAGCGCAAACAGACGCTTGACAACCGGCGGCCGGTTTGCTATGGTATAGAAAAATAAGCTTAAAACCGATGAAGCAGAAGAGTACGCAAAGACAGCGCATCTGAAGAGAACCGCCGGCGGTGGAATGGCGGTGTTGGGCGCTTTGCCGAATGGGCTGCCAAGGGCGGTGCGAACGGCCGGACGGCTGAGTAGCATGCGACGGGCTTTTCCCCCGTTACCAAGGAAACACAGCTGCCAGGCTGTGAATGGAGCGGACGCTATGGCGTCAATTTGGGTGGTACCGCAGAAGCAAGAGGCTTTTGTCCCAAGAGGGGCAAGGGCTTTTTTTATTTGCGTGGCACGATACAAACCGAGGAAAAAGAAAGGAGCAAAATACCATGAGCAAAATTCCGCACAGATTCTTTTTGAGCGAAGAGGAGATGCCCAAACAGTGGTACAATCTGCGCGCTGATATGAAACAGCTGCCCGATCCTATGCTGAATCCCCAAACGCTGGAGCCGGCCAAGGAAGAGGACTTGTATCCTGTTTTCTGCAAGGAGCTGGCCAAGCAAGAGCTGGATAATACGACCCGCTATGTGGATATTCCGGAAGAGATCCAGGAAATGTACAAGATCTACCGCCCGTCGCCGTTGATCCGCGCCTATAACCTGGAAAAGGCATTGGATACGCCGGCCAAGATCTATTATAAGTTTGAGGGCAACAATACCTCCGGCAGCCATAAGCTGAACAGCGCCATCGCCCAGGCGTATTATGCCAAGGAGCAGGGCCTGAAAAGCCTGACCACCGAAACCGGAGCGGGCCAGTGGGGCACGGCGCTGGCGGAGGCGTGTTCGTATTTTGGCATGGATCTAACGGTGTTCATGGTCAAGGGCTCCTACGAGCAAAAGCCGTTCCGCAAGGCCATCATGCAGACGTTTGATGCCGAGGTCATCCCCAGCCCCAGCAGCACCACCGAAATTGGCCGCAAAATTTTGGCGGAAAAACCAAATACCACCGGCAGCCTGGGCTGCGCGATTTCCGAGGCTGTGGAAAAGGCAGTAACAAGCGATAGCTGCCGCTATGTGCTGGGCTCGGTGCTCAATCAGGTGGTATTGCATCAATCCATCATCGGCCTGGAAAGCAAAAAAGCGATGGAGATGCTGGGCGAATACCCGGATATCATCATCGGCTGTGCAGGCGGCGGCTCGAATTTGGCAGGGCTGATCGCGCCGTTTATGCAGGATAAGCTGCTAGGCAAGGCGAACCCGCGCATCATCGCCGTGGAGCCAGCCTCCTGCCCGTCGTTAACGCGCGGCAGATATGCGTATGACTATTGCGATACCGGCAAGATTACGCCGATGGCGCGTATGTATACCCTGGGCAGCGGGTTTATCCCCTCTGCCAGCCATGCAGGCGGGCTGAGATACCATGGCATGAGCCCCATCCTTTCCAAGCTGTATCACGATGGGTATATGGAAGCGGTTTCCGTGGAGCAAACCAAGGTATTTGAGGCGGCCGTCTACTTTGCCAAGAAAGAGACCATCCTGCCGGCGCCGGAATCCTCCCATGCCATCCGTGCGGCCATTGACGAAGCGCTCAAGTGCAAGGAAAGCGGCGAGCAAAAGACCATTTTGTTTGGCCTGACGGGCACCGGCTATTTTGATATGACGGCATATACCTCTTTCCATGAAGGTACGATGACCGATTATATCCCCACGGATGAGGAATTGCAGCGCGGCTTTGACAGCCTGCCGGACATTCCGCAGAACCGGGGCTAAGACAGAATACGCATACAAAAGGGCCTCCTGAAGGGGGCTCTTTTTGCAAGAGGGGAAACTTTTTCTCCCCATATTGACTTTTTGTTCCCATACGGCCTACAATGAGTCCATGAAGAAGAGTGGACTTTATGAAAAAGGGGTGTGTGGAACATGAAAACCAGGACATTGGGACGCTGCGGGCTGATGGCCAGCGAAGTGGGGCTGGGCTGTGAGCATTTGCAGGGGCTGCCGTATGAACAGGTCAAAAGCGTGATCGATGCGGCCCTGGCCGGCGGTGTCAACATCATGGACGTGTTTATGAGCGAGCCGGAGGTGCGCAGCAACATCGGCAAGGCGTTAAAGGGCCGCCGGGAGCAGGTGATTTTGCAAGGGCATATCGGGGCGGCCTGGCTCAACGGGCAGTATACCCGCACGCGCAACATCGAGCACTGCAAGACATTTTTTGAGGACTTTATGAAGCGCTTGGATACCGATTATGTGGATATCGGCATGATCCATTTTGTTGATACCGAAGAGGACTATAAGGGCGTGTTTGAATCGGAGGTCATCGAATATGCCAAGCAGCTCAAGGCCGAAGGAAAGATCAAGGCCATCGGGATGAGCTCGCACAACCCTGGCATTGCGGAGCGCGCTGTGAAAACCGGAATCATTGACGTGCTGATGTTCAGCATCAACCCGGTCTATGATCTGATGCCGGAGGGCGTGGTCATCGACGATCTGACAAATATGGAAACCTACCAACAGCGTGATTGGAGCGGGATCCACCCAGACCGCGAGCAGCTGTATAAAACCTGCGAATCCATGGGCGTAGGCATCACGGTGATGAAGAGCCTGGCGGCGGGCAATCTGCTGAAAGCGGAAACGTCGCCCTTTGGCATGGCGCTGACGCCGGTACAGTGCATCCAGTATGTATTGACGCGCCCGGCCGTAGCCAGCGCCTTGGTGGGCTGCAAGACACCGGAGGATGTGAAGGCCGCGCTGGCGTATGAAACGGCCAGCGACGAGGAAAAGGACTATACGGAGGTGCTGAGCCATACGCCGAAGTATTCGCTCAAGGGCAAGTGCATGTACTGCAACCACTGCCTGCCGTGCCCATCCAAGATCGACATTGCACAGGTCAACAAATACCTGGATCTGGCGCTGCTGGAGGATACGGTGCCGGATACCGTCAAGGCGCATTACGACGGCATGGCCACCCATGCTTCGGACTGCATCGGCTGCGGCAGCTGCGAGAAGAACTGCCCGTTCTCGGTTGCGGTTATCGAGCGCATGCAGAAGGCCAAAGAGGTATTTGGTCAATAAGGCAATAAAAGAAAAAAGGGCCTTTTGGGCCCTTTTTCCTTTATAATAGAGGAAAGCTGGAAAAAGAGCTTCTTTATAAAACAGCGGAAAGGAAGATGGCAATGAAGCGCGGGCTTGGCAAAGCCTCTTAAAATACTAAATTTTAGGAGGCAAAACAATGATTTTTCAGAAAAAGGATATGGATACATGGGACAGGGCGGAGATATTCTGCCATTTTATCGACGAGCTTCGCTGCGTGATGAGCATGACGGTGGAACTGGACGTCACGGCATTTGTAAATGCGCTTAAAAAAAGAGGTTGTTCATTTTATCCTTCGATGCTGTGGGTGGTAAGCGCGGCGGTAAACCAGCGGGAAGAATTGCGTATGGGGTACAATGCACAGGGCGAGGCAGGCACATGGACATTTGTTTCGCCGTATTACGCGCATTTTCATAAGGAAGACGAGCGTTTTGTGAAACTGGTTACAGTTTACAGCCCGTGCTTCGAGACGTTTTACCAGCGGTTTTGCGAGGATAAACGCCGCTTTGCCACGTACAGGGGATTTGAGCAGACAGAGATCCCACCCAATACCTTTGATGTATCCTGCCTGCCATGGACGCATTACCGCAGCTTTGACATGCATGTTTTCGATAAGGGCACTTACCTGGCACCCGTGATTACCTGGGGCCGGTACCTAGAAAAAGAGGGGCGGCTGATGCTGCCTCTGTCGTTAAATCTGCACCATGCTGCAGGGGATGGCTACCATCTCTGCCGATTTTTTTCCGATGTGGAGACATGGATGCAGGCTTTGAGCTAAAAGAAAAACAACGCCCGGAGAAACGGGCGTTGTTTGTTTTATGGATTCCGTTACATCGCCTGATGGAAGGTACGGCTGATGACCTCTTCCTGCTGTTCGCGGGTTAGGCGGTTGAAGTTGACCGCATAGCCGGAAACACGGATGGTCAGCGTGGGATACTTATCGGGATGGTCCATCGCGTCGATGAGGGTTTCGCGGTTCAAAACGTTGACGTTCAGATGATGCGCGCCTTGCACAAAGTAGCCGTCCAGGATGGCAACGAGGTTGTTTTCCCGCTGCGCTTCATCCTTACCCAACGCCTGCGGCACGATGGAGAAGGTGTTGGAAACGCCGTCCTGGCACACATCGCGGTAAGGAAGTTTGGCCACGGAATTCAGCGAAGCCAGCGCGCCGTGGATATCGCGGCCGTGCATCGGGTTGGCGCCCGGCGCCAGCGGCTCGCCGGCCTTGCGGCCATCCGGCGTGGTGCCGGTCTTTTTGCCATACATCACGTTGCTGGTGATGGTCAGCGCGGACAGAGTATGGATGGCGTCACGGTACAGCGGATGCTTTTTCAATTCCTCCGAGAACTTGGTTACGACCTGCACGGCCAGATCGTCCACCTGGTCGTCGTCGTTGCCGTATTTGGGGAAATCGCCCACGGTCTCAAAATCCACCGCCACGCCGTTTTCATCGCGGATCGGCTTTACCTTAGCATACTTGATGGCAGACAGGGAATCCACCGCTACGGACAGGCCGGCGATGCCAAAGGCGGTCAGGCGCTCTACATCGGTATCGTGCAGCGCCATCTGGCTGGCCTCGTAGGCGTATTTATCGTGCATATAATGGATGATATTGACAGTATCCACATACAGCTCGGCCACATATTCCAGCACCTTATAATAATTTTTCAGCACCTTGTCAAAATCCAGCACCTCGTCGGTGATGGGGTCAATACCAGGCACCACAAGATCGCCCTTCTTTTCATCCACACCGCCATTGATGGCATACAGGAGAGACTTGGCTAGATTGCAGCGTGCGCCAAAGAACTGCATTTGCTTGCCGACCTTCATCGCGGATACACAGCAGGCAATGGCATAATCATCGCCGTAGATCGGACGCATGACGTCGTCGTTTTCATACTGGATGGAATCGGTGGCAATGGAGATCTTCGCGCAGTATTGCTTGAACGCCTCCGGCAGATGCTCGCTCCACAAGACGGTAAGATTGGGCTCTGGCGCGGTGCCGAGGTTGATGAGGGTATGCAGATAGCGGAAGGAGTTTTTCGTAACAAGCGATTTGCCGTTGATGCCGATGCCGCCGATGGATTCGGTGACCCAGGTGGGGTCGCCACCGAACAGCTCGTTGTATTCCGGCGTGCGCAGGTGTCGTACCAGACGCAGTTTAATGATGAACTGATCGACCAATTCCTGCGCTTCCGCTTCGGTGATAAGCCCGTTGTCCAAATCACGCTGTATATAGATATCAAGGAATGTTGAAGTGCGGCCGAGGCTGGTAGCAGCGCCGTTGTTTTCCTTGATACCGGCCAGGTACGCAAAGTATACGGCCTGGAACGCCTCCCGCGCATTGCCGGCGGGCTGGGAAAGATCCACGCCGTATTTCAGAGCCATGGACTTGATCTCGCCCAGGGCACGGATCTGCATAGAAACCTCTTCGCGGGCGCGGATACGGTCTTCTGTCATCGGGCCGTCCAGCGCATCCAGATCCTTTTTCTTTTCCGCTACAAGCCGATCCAGCCCATACAGCGCCACACGGCGGTAGTCGCCGATGATGCGGCCGCGGCCGTAAGCATCCGGCAGGCCGGTCAAAAGCCCGGCGTGGCGCGCTACGCGGGTGCGCTTGGGGTAGGCGTCAAACACGCCTTCGTTGTGCGTTTTGCGGTATTCGGAAAAATGCGCTTCGATGGTGGGGTCCAGCTGATAACCGTATTGCTCCAGCGAGCTCTTTGCCATGCGCATGCCGCCGTAGAGATTGACGATGCGCTTGAGCGGCGCGTCGGTTTGCAAGCCGACAACGACCTCGTTTTCCTTGTCGATATAGCCGGGGGCAAAGTTGTCGATGCCGGAGATGATCTTGGTTTCGACATCCAGCACGCCGCCGTTTTTCATTTCTTGGCGCAAAAGGTCTTCGCACTTGCCCCATACCTTTTTTGTCTTTTCGGTGGGCGGCTGCAAAAACGAATCGTCGCCGGTGTACTGGGTATAGTTCTTCTGGATAAAGTTGCGGACATTGATTTCATCCTGCCAAACGCCAGGTGCAAATCCTTTCCATTGTTCCATGAGATTACCTCCTTTACGTTGAGGGAAATTGGGGGAAAAATTCTTCCTGCAGCTGCGCGGCCTTCTCCTGATCCATTGCCGGAACGCCGGAAAGGGAATAGGGCAGCTGCATGGTCTCGTATTTGTGTACGCCCAGCAGATGATAGGGCAAAAGCTCTACCCTTTGCACATGCTGCAAAGAATCCACAAAGCGCTTTAGCTGGGCCAGGTGCGCGCGGCCGTCCGTGAGCCCCGGCACCAGGACATGGCGAACCCAAAGCGGAACACCAAGGCGCTGGGCTTCGCCCAGAAAAGCCTGGGTTTGGTCCATAGGCTGGCCCGTCATATCCAGATAGCCGCTCTCTGTGACGTGCTTGACATCGTAGAGGATCAGGTCGGTATGGCGCAGGATCTCAGTATAGTCTCCCAAACCTACGCCTGCCGTATCCAGACAGGTGTGAATGTGCTCCTGTTTTAACAGCCGCAGCATTTCCAACAGGAACTCCGGCTGCAAAAGCGGCTCGCCGCCAGAAAAGGTGACCCCGCCGCCGCTGCGTGCAAAATAGGGCTTAAAACGGCGGATCTTTTGCATCAGCGCTTCCGGCGTCATCTGTTCGCCGCAGGATAGCTGCCAGGTATCCGGGTTATGGCAAAACCGGCACCTGAGCCGGCACCCCTGCAAAAAGACGACGGTACGGATGCCGGGGCCGTCTACCAAGCCCATGGATTCGATGGAATGAACAGCGCCTTTCATAGCCAGCCTCCTTTTTGCGGGGAAATAGAAAAAGCCGCACCCCTAGGCATAGTGTGCCCAGACGGCCGGCCGCTACAAGATCATACTCCATGTGGTGTACTCCACAAACTCCGTCAGTCATACGATCTATGTTTAACATACACAATCGATAAGAGCTTGTCAAGCGAAAAAAAGAAAAAGTTTTTTGCTTTTTAGTGGGTTGTAGGCTCATGTTGCGAGAGGGGGAAGCCGCCCTCCAAAATGGCGCGCTGTGCTTTAGAGCAAGCCGCGCGTTTGCAGCGCTGCCCGCAAATCGGCGCCATAGGGCAGACACAGCCCATGCAGGCCGGCCGCCTCAGCGGCTTGGATATTGGCGGGCATGTCGTCGATGAAAAGGGAATCGCCCGCATGTAGCTGATAACGCTGCAAAAGCAGCCGGTAAATTTTCGGGTCTGGCTTTGTGCAGTGCTCGTAGCAGGAAATGACGCGGCCATCGAACAGGCGGAAAAAATCATAGCGGGCAAGCACGGTTTCCCAGGCTTCTTTATGGAAATTGGATAGGAGATACAGCGCATACCCGCTGCGCTTTAATTCTTGTGCGATGGCAACATTCTGCTCTAGCGGGGTCAGCATGTGTGTCCAGTTCTCCAAAACGAAAGCGATTTCATCCCGGCAGCGGGGATGCTTGTTTGCCAAGGCAAGGATGGCGTCGTTTGTCATCATGGTACCCATATCCAAGGCCTCCCATTCTGCACTACCAAAGACCATGGCCATCAAGTCGTCCACAACGGAGGGAGCGAAGTGTTTTTGCAAAAAGGCTTGTGGCTGAAAGGCCAGAAGGACGTTTCCGATGTCGAAAATGATATGTTTCATGGCAGCTCTCCCTTTTTTCAGAACTAAGGCCTACTATAAATGCTTTTATAGAGCAAGGCAAACAAAAAAGGCCGCGGCTGTGCCGCGACCCTTGGTGTACGGAAAAAATCAATCCAATTTATCCAATGCGATGCTGTATTGGCTTTCGGAGGCGATCTTGTGCTCGGCCTTGTTCATATACTGCTTTACGCTGGCCGAAGCCTTGGCGATGGGCTGCAGGGTGCCTGCGCCGGCTACGCAGCCGCCGGGGCATCCCATGCCCTCTAGCAGGTAACCGTCGTATTTGCCGGCCTTGGCCAGCATAAGCATCCGCTTGCAGTCGTGCAGGCCCTGGGCGGATTGAACCTTGACCTCGCGGTCCGGATCGATCTGCTTGATGCAGTCCGCCACGGCCTGGGCAACGCCGCCGCCCACGGCAAACCCGCGGCCCGCTGCGGTGGAGTCGGTAAACGGCTCGCCAGGCTCTACCTCGGCAAAGTTGATGCCCTTGGCCTGGAACATGCCCATCAATTCTTCAAAGGTCAGCACGAAGTCTACATCGCTTCGGATGGTGCGCCGGCTGGCCTCCAGCTTTTTGGCAGCGCACGGGCCGATGAAGGCCACGCGGCAGTTTTTATGCTCTTTTTTCATCAGGCGGGCCGTCAGCACCATGGGCGTCAGCGCCATGGAGATGTACGGGGCCAGGGTGGGGAAGAGCTTTTTGGCCATCACAGACCAGGAGGGGCAGCAGGAAGTTGCCATAAAGGGCTGTTTTTCCGGCACCTTCTCCATAAAGTCGTGGGCTTCTTCTATGGTACACAGGTCTGCGCCGATGGCCACTTCCACCACATCGTCAAAGCCGAGCATCTTCATGGCGGGCTTTACCTTTTCCGGCGTCAATTCGGGGCCGAATTGGTTGACAAACGCCGGCGCTACGATGGCAATGACGCGGTCTCCGCGGTTGATGGAATGGATAAGCTGGAAGATCTGGCTTTTGTCCGCAATGGCGCCAAAGGGACAGTTTACCAGGCACATGCCACAGGATACGCACTTGTCGTAATCGATCTTGGCACAGCCGTTTTCATCCGAGCCGATGGCGTCCATGCCGCAGGCTTTGGCGCAGGGCCGCTCCATTTTCAAAATGGCGCCGTAGGGGCACACATCCTTACAGCGGCCGCATTTGATGCATTTTTCCTGGTCGATTACGGATTTGCCGTTGACCAGGCTGATCGCCTTTTTCGGGCAGACCTCCACACAGGGATGCGCCAGGCAGCCCTGGCACATATCCGAAACGTGGAAGGATTTTTCCGGACATTTGTTGCACGCAAACTTGATGATATTCACCAGCGGCGGATCATAGTATTTGTCCGCAATGGCGCTTTCTACGATGCCGTCGGAAACGGGGGCATGCTCGTCCAGCGGGCGGAGGGGCAGGCCGATGGCCAGACGCAGCCTTTCGCCGACGATGGCGCGTTCCAAAAAGATGCTCTCGCGGTGCATGGCAACCTCGCCGGGCACGATTTTGTACGGCAGTTCTTCTATGCGGCTATAATCGCCTCCTTCGTAGGCCAAACGCGCTACTTCGGTAAAGACTTTTCGACGTATATCCGTCACGGAAGAATAGATTCCTCTCATGGCAATGCTCCTTACATATATATTTAGAATCGTTACTTTCGCGCCTATTGTAGCATTGACTTTGTGCTTTTACAATCAAAGTTTGTTAAAAAGTTATCAAAACGTGAAAAATTTTTTGAAAAATGTCCTAAATGAGACACGTAGATGGGTGTAAGGCACAGGAATTTAGGGAACAATGGGAGCAAAGGAGGCGGATTGCCTATGAGGATTCCTAAGCATATTGGCATCATTCCGGATGGAAACCGGCGCTGGGCCGTGCAGCACGGGCTGCAAAAGCAGGAAGGATACAGCTACGGGCTGGCGCCGGGCTTGGCGCTGTTTCGGCAGGCGGCGGCATACGGCATTGAGGAGATCAGCTATTACGGCTTTACGGTGGAAAACTGCAAACGGCCCAAAACGCAGCAGCAAGCGTTTCAAAAGGCATGCGTAGATGCGGTGGAGATGCTCAAAGGAGAGGCGGCCGGCCTGCGGGTGGTGGGCAATACGCAATCGGATTGCTTTCCCAAAGCGCTGCTGCCGTATACAGAGCGTACATACCTTGGCCACGGCAGCGGCACGCGAGTCAATTTTTTGGTGAATTACGGCTGGGAATGGGATCTATTCGACGGCACAAAGGACAAGCGCGCCTGGCATTCCAGGGATGTTTCACGCATAGATCTTGTCATCCGCTGGGGCGGCATGCGGCGGCTTTCCGGCTTTTTGCCGGTCCAATGCGTGTATGCGGATTTTTATGTGGTGGATGCGCTATGGCCGGATTTTGCCCCACAGCATCTGGAAGAGGCCCTGGCCTGGTACGATCGGCAGGATGTGACCCTGGGCGGATAATTTTACATTGAAAACAGCACGTAGGTGTGATACGGTAACGATATAGAAACCATCAAGACGCATGAGGGAGCCTTATGCGCCTTTGTTATGGTAGAGGGAGTGTTGTTGGGGGCGGTTTTATGCAAGAAAGAGAGCGGTTCAGCTCGCGGCTGGGATTTATCCTGATTTCGGCAGGCTGCGCCATCGGGCTGGGCAACGTATGGCGGTTTCCCTATATTGTAGGGCAAAACGGCGGCGCGGCGTTTATTTTGATCTACCTGTTTTTTCTGGTGATCCTTGGCATTCCCATCATGACGATGGAGTTTTCCGTAGGCCGGGCCAGCCGGAAGAGCGTGGCCAGCTCATTTAAGGCGCTGGAGCCGCCGGGCACAAAGTGGCATTGGTATAGCTATTTTGGCATGGCGGGCAACTATCTTTTGATGATGTTTTATACGGTGATCTCCGGCTGGATCCTAGCGTATATCTTCAAGATGATCCGCGGGGATTTTGCCGGGATGACGGCTGAGGGCGTCAAGGCGCAGTTTGACGGGCTGGTAGCGGATCCCTGGGTGCAGGTGCTGTGCCTGGCGATCGTCATTCTGCTGGGCTTTGGCATCTGCTCGCTGGGGCTGAAAAACGGGGTAGAGCGCATCACCAAAAAGATGATGGTGCTGCTCATTGTGCTGATGGTGGTGCTGGCGGTGCGCTCCATTACGCTGGAAGGGGCCGGCGAAGGGCTTCGCTATTATCTGGTGCCGGATTTTAGCAAGATCGCAGAGCGCGGCATCGGCACGGTGCTGTTTGAGGCCATGGGGCAGGCGTTTTTCACGCTTTCCATCGGCATGGGCAGCATGGCCATCTTTGGCAGCTATATGGATAAGGACCGGAAGATACTGGGCGAATCCATCAGCATTACGGCGCTGGATACCTTTGTGGCGGTGATGGCGGGCCTCATTATCCTGCCGGCCTGCTCTGCTACCGGCGTGCCGATGGATTCCGGCCCGTCGCTGATCTTTGTGACGCTGCCAAATATCTTTAACGCCATGCCGCTGGGCCAGGTATGGGGTGCGTTGTTCTTTGTGTTTATGCTGTTTGCCGCGCAGAGCACGCTGGTCGCGGTGTTTGAAAATATCATCTCGTTTGCCATGGATCTTTGGGGCTGGAGCCGGAAAAGGGCATGCCTGGTAAATATCGGGCTGATCTTCCTGCTTTTGCTGCCGGCGCTTTTGGGCGGCAATCTGTGGCAGGCGTTCCAGCCGTTGGGCATGGCGATTTCGGATTTTGAAGATTTCCTTGTAAGCAACAATATTTTGCCGCTGGGTTCGCTGGTATATGTGATGTTTTGCGTATCCAAGCGAGGCTGGGGCTGGAAAAACTTTTTGCAGGAGGCCAATACGGGGAAGGGACGCAGCTTTTCTTCGCGCATTTACCTGTATGCCAAATATGTGATCCCCGTCATCGTGCTGTATATCTTTATACAGGGATACATCGTAAAGTTCTTCCTGCCGGCAGGCTGAGCGCATAGAGAAAAACCGACCCTGGGGTCGGTTTTTTTCTTTGCAAACGTGCCTTGGCTCCGTATAATGGAGGCTATGGGAAAAGAGGTTTTCTCAATGGGAAAGAGGACAAGCGTAGCCAGAGCCGCCTTTGGATATACCATCCCGGTGCTGGCGGGGTATGTATGCTTGGGCGCGGCCTATGGGCTATTGATGCAGGCCAAGGGCTTGGGATGGGGATGGACGCTGGCCATCAGCCTATTTACCTATGCGGGCAGCCTGCAATTTGTCATGATCGGCCTTTTAACCAGCGCATTTGAGCCGGTATATGAATTTTTGCTGGCGCTGATGGTCAACGCACGCCATCTGTTTTACGGCATCTCGATGCTGGGGCGCTTTCAGGGCATGGGCTGGAAAAAATGGCTGCTGGTATTTGGGCTGACAGACGAAACCTTTTCCATCCACTGCGCCGCCAAAGAGCCGGCAGGGGTGGACCGGGGATGGTTTATGCTGTGCGTTTCGCTGCTGGATCACAGCTACTGGATGCTGGGCTCGCTGATCGGCTGCCTTGCGGGCGGGTTGTTTGCCTTTGATACAACCGGCATTGATTTTGTGATGACGGCGCTGTTTGTCGTCATCTTTTTGGATCAGTGGAAGCAGCAGAAAAACCACGGCCCGGCGCTGGTGGGCCTGGGGGCCTCGGCGCTGTGCCTTTTGGCGTTTGGGCCAGATGGCTTTTTGCTGCCTGCCATGGCGCTGATCGTGGCGGGCATTACGCTGTGCCGCGGCAGATGGGAGGAAAGCGCATGACGACCTTGCAAATCGGAATTACGGTGGCAGCTTGTACGCTGGCCACCATACTGACGCGGTTTCTGCCGTTTTGGCTGTTTCCAGAAGGGCGGGAAACGCCTGCATACATCCGCTATCTGGGCACGGTGCTGCCGTATGCGGTGATGGCGATGCTGGTGGTGTACTGCCTAAAGGGCGCTACGCCGCTTTACGATCCGTATGGGCTGCCAGAGATGATCGGCGTGCTGGCCACGGCAGGGCTGCACCTTTATAAGCGCAATACGCTGATCAGCATTGCGGGCGGCACCGCTGTGTATATGCTGATGGTGCAGTGTGTATTTGTATAAAGATAAAAGGACGGCAGCGCCGTCCTTTTTTGATTGCATCAGATTTGCTTTTGCAGGGTATGCAGGAAATTTGGGTCCGCCATAAAGGGGCGGGCAAAGCCGAAAAGGGAGACGCGGCTATGCTGATAGATGGGCAGGATATCCTGCATAGAGCGCAGCCCGCCGGTGAGAATTACAGGGGTATCCACCAGGCCAGCCAAACGCACGGCAGCATCCTTGTAGTAAGCGCGCTCATCCGGGGTATGGGAGCGCCAGCCCAGGCCGCTGATCTCGATGGCGTCTATGCCGGCCTCTGCCAAGGCCTGGCCCATGGGCAAAAACTCTTCGACGGTGAGCCCGCCCGGCATTTCGTCCGAGGAGTTGATCTTGATCCATACGGGGTAATCCGGGCCAACGGCCTTGCGGATGGCATGGTAGACTTCCAGCACGATGCGCAGGCGGTTTTCCACCGAGCCGCCATACTCATCTGTACGCCGGTTGAAGATGGGAGAGATGAAATGGGAGAGCAGGTAGCCGTGGGCACAATGGATCTGCACGCCGTCAAACCCAGCCTTTTTCACGCGCACGGCCGCGTCTGCAAAAAGCTGGACAACGGCGCGGATGTCGTCTTTGGTCATCTCTTGAGGCGTCAGCCCACTGGTGGGATGTACGAGAGCGGAGGGCCCCAGGATGCGGGCAGAGTCGGGGTATCCTTGGCTGTGCGAGCTGCCATGCACGATCTGCATGAAGATCTTGGAACCCAGCGCATGCACGGCGTCCACGACCTTTTGGTAATCGGGGATCATGTCATCGCAATAGATGCCGAGCTGGTTTGCTTATGTGCGATAAAGAAGTAATAGAAGTGTAAAAAATTTTGCCGTTCCTATCCGGCACTTGGCCATTGTGTCGGATAGGTCGGGCGGTTATTCGGGCAAGTCAATCTTGCCGACAAAGCTGTAATAAATCTCAATGTCCTGCCTGCGGGTGCCGTTCTCGTCATAGCTGCACTCATGCACGACGATTTTCTCAATCATTTCCCGCAAGAGGGTGGGGGTCAATTCCTCAAAGGCAAGGTGCTTTCGGACGATACCCATAAACTTTTCCGCGTTGACGGTGGCGGCCTGCGACTTGTCCAGTTCGGCCTGCAAAGCGGCGGCGCGGTCTTTCAGTTCCCGCTGCTCCTGCTCATAGTCTGCCGACAGTTCCATGAAACGCTCGTCGCTGATTTTGCCGTTCACATTGTCCTCATACAGCCGCTTGATAATGCGGCTCACTTCGGCAATGCGCTCCTGCGCCTGTTCAAGCTGCTTGGTGGCTGCGGCGGTCTTTCTCTTGCCGCCGATCTCGTTCTGCTGGATAAGCAGCTTCACAAAGCGGCTCTCATGCTTGGCGGCATATTCCGTCACCTGCCGGAGATTGGAGAGGACACCGGCGGTCAACAGGTCGGTGCGGATAAAGTGCGCCGTACAGTCGCGGGTGCGCTTCTTATAGCTGCCGCAGATGTAGCAGTCCTGCTTGCGGTCTTTGTTCTGATACCGCTGCTGGTACAGCACATGGCCGCAGTCAGCGCAGAACAGCATACCGGAGAACAGCCCCACTTCATCGTAGCGGTTGGGGCGTTTGCGCTGCTTGCGTAACTCCTGCACACGCTCCCATGTTTCCGTGTCGATAATCGGCTCATGGTGGTCGTGGAAAATCGCCTGTTTCTCTATGGGGTTCTCCACGCTATGCTTGACCTTGTAAGAGGGTTTCTCCGTCTTGAAGTTCACCAGACAGCCGGTGTACTCCCGGTTTTCCAGCAGGTGGACAACGGTGTTGGTCGCCCATTTGCACTCATAGCCGGGGTGATAGCGGCGGGTGCTGCCCGTCCTGCGGTATTCCAGCGTCCCCGGCGTGGGGATTTGCTGCTCCGTCAGCATACGGGCAATCTTGGTCGGGCCGTTCCCAGCAAGGCAAAGCTGGTAAATCTGCCGCACCACCGGGGCAGCTTCCTCGTCAATGATGTAGTTTTCGTCCTCGTCCATGAGATAGCCGTAAACCGGCTTGCTGGTGACGGGCTTGCCGCTCATGCCTTTTGACCGTTTTACTGCTTTGATTTTCTTGCTCGTATCTCTCACCAGCCATTCGTTGAACAGATTTCGCAGAGGGGTAAAATCGTTGTCCATGCCGCCGTTCTCGCTGTCCACATTGTCGTTGACTGCGATAAACCGCACTCCCTTTTGAGGGAACAGCATTTCCGTGTAAAATCCCACCTGCAAGTAGTTGCGCCCTAACCGGCTCATGTCCTTGACGATGACCGTTCCCACTTTCCCGGCTTCAATGTCCGCAAGCATGGCTTGAAAACCGGGTCTTTGGAAGTTCGCGCCGGAATAACCATCGTCGGTGTACCAGCGCAGATTGGTAAAGCCGTTCTGCTTGGCGTAGGCTTCCAAAATCCGCTTTTGGTTGGAAATGGAATTGCTCTCGCCTTGCAGTTCGTCCTCGTGGGACAATCTCGGATAAAGGGCAGTAATGAGGTTTTGGGTGGCTTGTCTTAACATAAAATCCTCCGTTTCCGACAGCCAGCCCCACTATTCCGTAACTTCATTGTACCACGGGTGGGGGCTGGCTGTATAGCGGTAAAACTGTAAAATCTGCTTCTTTATGATTTGTTATATTGCTGGTTTTTGTGTAGCAGCGGCTTCCGCTTCCAGCACCCGCGCCATTTTGTCGGCGGCGGTGGTCGTGGTATCTTTCTTGAAATAGCCGGACACGACAAGGACGGAATTGCCCATGCGGATTTCCGTCACGCAGTCGGGGCGGCGCTCTTGTGGTTTCTTATCTGCCATAGGCAATACTCCTTTCAGCCAACGATCAGTTTCTTCATGCTCTCCATTTTCCGCTGGGCGGCTTCCTGCCGGAAGTTGTCGCCGGTAAAACGCACCGGGACACACATGGAAAGCAGACGGTCATAGATACGGGAATGGGCAGTGTCCTCCGGGTTTCGCAGTCCGTCCAGCGTGAGGTTGGTCGTGACAATCAGCGGCTTGCCGCTGCGGTAACGGCTGTCTATCACATTGAAAACCTGTTCCAGCCCATATTCGGTGCCGCGCTCCATGCCGAAGTCATCAAGGATCAGCAGCGGATAGCGGCAAAGGCGGGAAATGTACTCGTTGCGCCCCTCAAAGCTGGCGGCCAGGTCATTGAGGATAAGGGCAAAGTTCGTCATGTGGACGGGGATTTCTTTCTCCATGAGGG